>DASPNQ010000252.1:0-10998 GCA_035626435.1 Vicinamibacterales bacterium | reverse complement strand
CCTCGTCGCGGCCGATCACCGGATCGAGCTTGCCCTTACGCGCCAGCTCGGTCAGATCGCGGCCGTACTTCTGCAGCGCCTCGTACTTGCCTTCCGGGTTCTGATCGGTGACGCGCTGGCTGCCGCGGACGGCGGTCAACGCCTCGAGGACGCGGTCGCGCGAGACGCCGCGCGCCTTCAGCTGGTCGAGCGCCGCCGAGCGGCCGGTTTCGCCAAGCAGCCCGAGCAGCAGGTGTTCGGTGCTGACGAATTCGTCCTGCATGCCCTTGGCGTCCGCTTGCGCCGCGTCGAGGACCGCCCGCAGGCGAGGGGAGAGGACCGGCTCGGAGCCGCCATGCGCTTTCGGCTGGCGTGCCAGGTGTTCGCGCACCGCCTGGGCGACCGCTGCGGGATCGACGCCGATCTTGCGCAGCACGCTCGGCACGACGCCGCCTTGCTGCTCCGCCAGGGTCACCAGCAGGTGCTCGGGTTCGATTTGCGCGTGACCCATTTCCGACGCCAGTTGTGGCGCCGCGATGACGGCTTCCTGTGCCTTCTCGGTAAATTTGTTCAGATTCATATTTCAGCTCTCGGTCAGCTATCGGCTTTCAGCGATCAGCTTTCAGCGATCAGCTATCAGTTAACGGCTCGTCACCGGCAACCGCTCCTTTAACGCCTCGTAATGCTTGCGTTCCTCGTCGGACAGCGCCTTAGGGACGTCGACTTCGACGTTCGCGTAGAGATCGCCGCGTTCGTCGGCTTTGCCGACGTTCGGCAAGCCGTGACCGCGCAATCGAAAGCGCTGCCCGTTCTGCGTGCCTGGCGGAATCTTCAACCGCAGGGTTTTTGATTCCGGCGTGAGCACATCGATTTCGCCGCCGAGCACGGCGAGCGGAATCGGCACGCGCGCCTTGGTGTAGACGTCGCGTCCTTTGACGTCGAACATCGGATGCGGCTTCAAGTGAATCCGCAGATACAAGTCGCCGCTCGGGCCGCTGCCGGCGCCGCGGCCGCCTTCTCCGGACACCCGCACCCGCGAGCCGTCGGTCACGCCCGGTGGAATCCGGACTTCGACCGTCCGCGCGTGTCCGTCGTGGCGCAATTGCAGCCGCTGCACGCTGCCGCGAATGGCATCTTCGAGCTCGAGCTCGAACGGGTGCTCGACGTCCTGCCCTTTGCGCGTGCGTGAGCGCGTCGAACGGCCGCCGCGGTGGCTCGAAGACTCCTCCGCACCCATCCCGCCGAAGAACGTTTGGAAGAAGTCCGAGAACGGGCTGCCGCCTTCGCCGCCGCCGAACATGGCCTCGACTTCTTCCTGCGTCATCGTGCGGAAGCCGCCGCCACCGCGGCCCTGGCCGAAGTCAAACGGCGCGCCGCCACCGAACGGGCTGCCGCCGCCAGGCGCCGCATTCTCGTACGCGCGCCAGTTGGCGCCGAGCTCGTCGTACTTCTTGCGCTTCTCGGGATCGCTGAGGACCTCGTTGGCCTCGTTGACCTCCTTGAACCTCGTTTCCGCACCCTTGTCGCCAGGATTCACATCAGGGTGATACTTCCGGGCGAGTTTCCGGAACGCCTGCTTGATTTCCTTGTCGGTGGCCGTCTTCGAGACGCCGAGCGTGGTGTAGTAATCCTTGAATTCCACCGCTAGCCCTCGTCGTGCAGATTGAGCCCGAGCAGCTCGGCCAGCTGATCCATCTCGCGGACCAGTTGGCGCCGAGTTGCCTGACGCTGGAGCGCCGACGGCCGCATCAACGGCCGAATCCGCTGCATGGTTTCCGCCACCGACAACAACTGCTGCACCCCTGCAAGATTGACACCCGACTGGTCCACAAGCCGCTTGATGAACCGCAGCCGTTCGATCTGTTCGCTCGAGTAAAGCCGCATGTCGCCGACCGTGCGCGCCGGCCGCACCAGACCGAGCCGCTCGTACTTGCGCAGCGTCTGCGGGTGCATGTCCAACATCCGCGCCGCGTCCGAGATGAAGATCAGAGTTGACACACTTCGAGTGTAGGACTTGATACGGGACGTGTCAAGGAGACGCGGAAACAAAGACTGAACCTGAAAAAGTCTGCAGTCGAAAGTCGACAGTTAAGAGTTTTAGTTGGACAGTTGTCAGTTCAGTCGTCAGTTGTCAGTTCAGACGTCAGTTGTCAGTTCAGTCGTCAGTTGGCAGTTCAGTCGTCAGTTGGCAGTTCAGTCGTCAGTTGGCAGGCCAGTCTTCAGTTGGCAGACCAGTCGTCAGTTGGCAGTTCAGTCGTCAGTTGGCAGACAAGTCGTCAGTTGGCAGAGAAGTCGTTAGTCGGCGGTCGTCAGTTGCCAGTTCGGACTGGCGAATTGAAGACTGCTGATTGGACTGACAACTGCTGATTGGACTGACGACTGCTGATTGGACTGACGGCTGGTTGGACCGACAGCTGCTGATTGGACTGACGACTGCTGATTGGACTGACGGCTGATTGGACTGACGACTGCTGATTGGACTGACAACTGCTGACTGAACTGACAACTGCTGACTGAACTGACAACTGCTGACCGGACTGACAACTGCCTAACTGAAACTCTTAACTGCAGACTCTCGACTGCAGACTGTCTCAGTTCTTTTGCCTCGCGGCTAGGACCGCGCGGACGAGTTCGTCGGGGATCGGCGGCAGCTCGTCGCTCATCTCGTCGCAGGCCATCTTACCGGCGCGAATCGTCAGCTCGTACTGCACGAGATAGGCATGACAGTTCTTGCACTTGCTCAAATGAAATTCGAAGTGGGTGCGATTCTCAGCGGGCAGCTCGCCGCTGACATAATCCATCAGGAAATCGGCGAGCTCACGGCACTTCATGACGCCGTGCTCCGGAAGTGCGGGGCGAGGAGGGTCCGCAGCGCCTGACGCGCGCGATGCAGCCGGATTTTGGTGGCATTGACGGACAACCCTAGCACGTTCGCAGTTTCCTCCGTGTCTAGACCTTCGATGTCACGCAGGACGAGAACGGTACGATAACCCTCAGGCAGCGCGTCAATTTGCTGCCGTACCAGAGCGCGGGTCTCTGCCTGCTCGAGCAACTTGTCGACCGGCTCTTCCCAGCTCTGAAACCGCTCCTCGTGATGCCCGTCGTCGAGAAACGAGGGCAGCATGGTTTCAATCGACTGCTCCGGCTTTCGCTTCCGCGTGCGCAGCTTCATCAAGGCGGCGTTCACGGCGATGCGGTGCAGCCACGTCGAGAGCTTGGCGTTCCCTTCGAAGCGATCGAGGCTGCGAAACGCATTCATGAAGGCGTCCTGGACGACGTCCCGTGCATCCTCCTCCGAGCCGACGATGCGGCGGGCGACGGCGAGCAGCCGGCCGCCATAGGCGCGCACCATCCGTTCGAACGCCGCTTCATCGCCCGCGCGGAGCTGAGCAACAAGCGTTGCTTCATCATCCACGGGCGTCGTGCTGGCCATCATCCGAGCGTATCACAGGGTCTTCGCAGAACTTTCGTGGCTTGGCAGCGATGTTGCACCATGACGGATCGGCCTCGGGCTTCCGGCAGGCCTGCCGACCGTCGCCGACGGCGACGGCCGGGCCAGCTGATCAACGCGAATGGATATATCAATGCTTGCCGACAATCACATGGCCGACGTTAAGACCACATCTTCCGCGACATTGAATTCGGCAAAGCGGCGTTTCCGCATTCTCGTGGTGGACGACAATCACGACTCTGCGCTGAGCCTCGCGATGATGTTGTCGATCATGGGTCATGAAACGCGCACCGCGCACGACGGTGAATCCGCCGTCGCGACCGCAGAGAGCTTTCTCCCGGAAGTCGTCTTGCTCGACATCGGTCTGCCGAAACTCAATGGCTACGAAGTCGCGCAGCGCATTCGCGAAAACGCGTGGGGCGCATCGATGTTTCTGATCGCCGTCACGGGCTGGGGGCAGGACGAGGATCGCCAGCGCTCCTCCGAAGTCGGCTTGAACGTACACATGGTCAAGCCCGTGGAACCGTCGGCGCTCGAGAAATTGCTGTCGGAGCTGCACCCGGCCTAACGCCTCAGCCTTCGACGATCGCGGCAACCCGGCACAATGTACGTAAAATGCTGTCCTGTCAGTGGCAGGCAGCTACCCATGCGTACAACCTTCGGTTTCAATAAGACATCCGCCTTCGTACTGACCCTCGCGCTCGCGATGGTCAATTTCACGGTGCCCATGCCTGCGCAGCCCCAGAATGGCTTGCCGCGCGCAACGCCCGAGGCTGCCGGGATGTCCAGCGATCGATTGCACGCGGCGACGGCGGTGTTGCGACAGTTCGTCGCGGATCGAAGAATTGCCGGGGCGGTCGGCGGCGTGGCCCGGCGCGGCAAGCTGGTGCATCTCGAAGCCGTAGGGTTTCAGGACATCGATGCCCGCACACCGATGACCGAGGCATCGCTGTTCCGTATCTACTCGATGACCAGGGCCGTCACGTCCGTCGCTGTCATGATCCTGAAGGATGAAGGAAAGTTGCGGCTGGAGGATCTGGTTTCGAAGTACCTCCCTGAGTTCAGCCGCATGATGGTCCAGGAGGGCGGCAGCGGGCCGCCTCGGCGCCCGGCGCGCGAGATCACCATCGCGGATCTGCTGCTCCACACCTCGGGCCTCAACCAGCGAACGTCGGAGCTTTACCGCACGCTGCAAGTGCGCTCGCGAGCGATCGCCCTGCCGCAATTCGTCTTCAACATCACCAGGGCGCCGCTGATGGAGGATCCCGGAACGCGATTCCGGTACAGCGAGGGAACCACCGTCGCGGGACGCGTCGTCGAAGTGATTGCAGAGCAGCCGTTCGATGTCTTCGTGCAACAACGCATTCTCGAACCACTTGGCATGAAGAGCACATCGTTCTGGGTGGATGGTCCCGCGCGCACGCGGCTGGCGACGGCGTATCGCGATGCCGATGGGGCGCTCACGCCCTACGAGCCCGAAGAGTTGCCGTTCACGCAAAAGCCCGCGCTGATGGAGGGCGCCGTCGGATTGGTCTCGACGGCGGAGGACTTTCTGCGTTTCAGTCAGATGCTGCTCAATCAGGGCGCGCTCGGTGGCGTCCGGATTTTGAAAAGCGAGACCGCGGCATCCATGACCGTCAACGCGCTGCCCGACGCGATTCTCAAACAAAAGAACCCGAGCGTCGGGTGGGGGCTCGCCAACGTCGACGTCGTCGTCGCCGCCGGATCGCGCGGCTATCTCACGGCGATTGGCGAGTACGGGTGGGACGGATCGATCGGGACATTCTTCTCCGTTGATCCCGCAAACGAACTGATCGTCACCTTGATGACGCAGAACGTGCCCCCCAACCCCGATGGCCTGCGTCAGAAGTTCAAGGCAGCCGTCGTGCAATCGATCGTCCCATGAAGGCTGGACCGGGCCCGGTGCGTCCGCCACACAAGCTCGTCCCGTAGGTACAGTCCTTGCTCCAGCAATGGAGCATGAATTTACGACGAATTTTGGTATCTGCTACCTGTGCGGTGGTGATTGGGACAGGGCCGGCCCTTGCGCAGAAGGCCGCGCCGAAAAAGCCGGCAGCCGCGGCGGCCAAACCTGACATGCTGCCTACCCAGGTGCTGCTCGATCGTGCAGGTTATTCGCCCGGCGAGATTGACGGCGCCGGTGGACCCAATACGCGGAACGCCATTGCCGCATTTGAGCGCGACAAGAAAACGACTGTCGCCGATGCACTCGCCGCGGCGGCGGAGCCGGCGACGATCACGTATACGATCACCGCGCAGGATGCCGAGGGGCCATTCACCCCCAACATTCCTGAAGACATGATGGAGAAGGCGAAGCTCAAACGCCTGGATTACAAGTCCGTTCAGGAGTTGCTGGGCGAACGGTTCCATGTATCGCCAGCGCTGTTGAAAAAATTGAATCCGAAGGCGCGGTTCACAGCCGGCGAAGAGATCACGGTCCCCAACGTCGCGGTGGTGTCCGCCGCAGAAGGCAAGCCGATTCCGAATATCGTCGTGAAGGTTTCGAAAGGCCAATCGACCTTGACCGTCAGCGATGCCAGCGGCGCGACGTTGATGCATGCGCCGGTCACCAGTGGCAGCGAGCACGATCCGCTGCCGCTTGGCTCGTGGACGGTGACCGCGGTGGCGCGAAACCCAACTTTCAACTACAACCCGGATTTGTTCTGGGACGCCGATCCGGCGCACGCCAAAGCGAAGATCCCGCCGGGTCCCAACGGGCCGGTCGGCGTCGTCTGGATCGATATCAGTAAGCCGCATTACGGTATCCACGGAACTCCAGAGCCAGGCACCGTGGGGCACACCACATCGCACGGATGCGTGCGGTTGACCAATTGGGACGCGCTGAAGCTCGCCGCGATGGTCGGCAAGGGGACGAAGGTCGAGTTCGTCCCATGAAGCCGGCTCCGCCGCCAAAACCGCAATATTCCTGGCTGGCGTTTGCCGCCGCGATTGGCTTCCTCGCCGGGATGATGGTGATGGCGGCCGTCGTGACGATATTCCCGTCGGGCGCGGGCAAAACGGCGACGCCGGCCGTCGAAGCGGCGGCAACGCCGACGGAGCGATTCGACGTCAAACCAACGGGGCGGGACGAACCTCGCCCGTTCACGCCGCCGGCGGAACCTCCGTCGGCCGTGCCGTCGATGTCCGCCAATCCGCTGGAAGACCTGAAGAGCCGCAATCTGACGCTGCCCGTTCTCGGCATCAAGCGTCAGGACTTGCGTGACACGTTCAACGAATCGCGCGGCGGCACGCGCAGGCACGAGGCACTCGACGTGCTGGCGCCGCGACACACGCCGGTGCTGGCCGTCGAAGACGGCACGATCGCGAAGCTCTTTACGAGCAACGCCGGCGGCATCACCATCTACCAGTTCGATCCGACAAAGACGTATTGCTACTACTATGCGCATCTCGAGCGCTACGCCGACGGCTTGAAAGAAGGGCAGTCGGTGAAACGCGGCGAGGTGCTCGGGTATGTCGGCACGACCGGCAACGCGCCGCGTGACACGCCGCATTTGCATTTCGCGATCTTCAAGCTGAGCGACGAAAAACGCTGGTGGGAAGGGACACCAATCGATCCCTATTCGGTCCTCAGATAACTCGCCCGCGCTTCTTCGAGGCTTTCGACAATCCGCTTCGCGAACGACTCCGGGGCGATCACTTTGGCGGCGGGCCCGAAGCCCATCACCCACGCCTGCAGCTCCCAGTCGATCACCACGTCCATCGTCAGCCGCAGTCGGCCGTCCGGCAAATCGTCGATGCGTTGTGATGCATGAAACTCGCGCTCGCGCACATAGGGCGCTTCGCCGGCGCTGAACTCGATTACCACTTCTTCGGGGGTGCCCGAAAATGCGCCCAGCGAATGTGGGAACACCTCCGCGTCGCCGCTCGCGACCGGATCGAAGGTCTCTTCCAGCGCGGTGGCGTGCTCAATGCGTTGCGCCGCGAACGTGCGCCTCTCGCCGTATTCCGGCACGTGAGCCTGCAGGTACAGGCCGCCTTGCGCGTAGGCCAGCCGATAGGGCTCCACGATGTAGTCCTTGACCTGCTGGCTGGAGAACGAGTGATACCGCATCCGCACGCGGCGGCGTGCGAGGATGGCGTGCATCAGGGTGTCGACGGCTTTCGCGGATGCGGCGCCGCGCGGACGCGACGCATGTTCCTTGGCGCCCAAGGCATCGGGCAGGCTCTCGATGAACTTCCACATCGACGGCGGCAGCGCGTCGTAGAGCTTGTCGAATGCCGAGGCGAGGCTGTCGCGGAACGGCCCGCCGGCGACGGCGGTCAGCACGGCGCGGCTCAGGTGTAGCGCGCACAACTCTGACAGCGAGAAGCCTGCGGCGGCGACGCCCTTGAACACATCCTTATTGAGGCAAAAGTAGGTTTTGCCATCCCGCTTTGTGGTCTCGATGGGAAAACCTGCCTGCCCCAGTGCGTCAAAATCCCTTCGAATGGTGCGGTCCGAGACGCCTTCTCCGACCGTCTGGGTGGCTTCCGCCAGGGTCAACCCGCGGGATTTGCCCTCTAAAGCCAGCAAAAGCCGCCATTGGCGGACGATTTCAGCGTGTCGTTCCATGATCGGTACGTCTTATGCAGTGGTGTGCAGCCGAGTGCAAGGGTACGCAGCGGCTGCCACCTTGACCTGACCTGTCAAGCGCGCCGCATAAGGTGACGTTATGACGATTCGCATCCGGTTCCGCCGTCCCGCTCCCGTCGCTCGCAAGGTCTGCAAGCACTGTGAAAATCGCCGCTCGCTGTTTCGACAGGAGGGGATTGTCAAGTGGGACCCGTACTACGCGCTTTGCTACAAGTGCTACCAGCGCTATTTCACCCTCGCGCAGGGCGCACCGGAAACGCCGGCTGCAGCGGCCACGTCCGCTGATCGCCGTCGTAGTAGACCCGCTCTAGAAACAACCCTGCTGCCGGCGCAGTAAGCGCCGCCACGTGCACAGGCGGGTCGCCGGGCCCGCCTGCGAGCAGTCGTGTCAGCTCGTCGGGGTCGATCTGTCCCTTGCCGATCTCGACGAGGACGCCGACCATCCGCCGCACCATCTTCCAGATGAAGTGCGAGCCCGCGACGCGCACCAGGATCAATTCCCCGTCTTCCGCCAGCACCATGTCGTCGACCAATACGCTGGTCGACTTCTCGTCCGGGTCGTCGTCGCTGAACGCCTGAAAATCATGCATGCCCGCAAATCGCGTGGCCGCCGCGCGCATGCGATCGAGATCGAGCGGTTCGCGGACCCACCATACGAAGGGTTTGGCGAACGCACTGCGTCGACGCGAGATCTGATACAGGTAACTTCGCGCCACGGCGCCATGCCGTGCGTGAAACCGGTGCGGCACGGTGTCGACGGCAAGCAGGTGGATATCCGCCGGCAGGCCGTCGTTGATCGCGCGGCGAAGCGTTTCCGCCGGTTGCGGTTTGCGAACGTCGAGGTGCGCGACCTGCCGCAACGCGTGAACGCCGGCGTCGGTGCGCCCGGAGCCCATGAACTCGAAATCCTTTTCACGGACCGCCTCGCCGATCGCCTTTTCGAGTTCGCCTTGAACGGTGCGCGCGTTTTTCTGTTTCTGCCAGCCGCTGTACTTCGTCCCGGCGTATTCGATGGTCAGCTTGTATCGCGGCACTCAACGCTATGATAGCCGCGCCATGAGTCATACACCTGTCCACGCAGCGAATCTTCCCAAACCCGTCGGCCCGTATTCACCGGGCATGCATTTCGAGCGGCTGGTTTTCGTCTCCGGCCAGGGCGCGACCGATCCTGCCACCGGCCAGTTGGCGGGTGCCGACGTCGCGACCCAGACGGAGCAGTGTCTCAAGAATGTCGAAGCGATCCTGAAGGCTGCCGGTTCGGATCTGCAGCATGTGCTCAGGTGCGGCGTGTTTCTCATCGACATGCGGGTGTTCCAGGAGATGAACGCGGTCTACTCGCGGATGTTCGGCAACCATCGGCCGGCGCGCACGACGATTCAAGCGGCCGGTCTTCCCGGGGACGGATTGAGGGTCGAAATCGACTGCATCGCGTACGTGCCGTAGCCGACGGAAGCGGGTCCCGCGCGAAACCGGTTTTCGCTGGATGCCATCCGCCGGATCCTGACTACAATCGCACCATGATCTCGGCAAAACGTCGCGTCGTTGTCGTACTCGCCCTCGTCCTGGCGACGCCGCTGGTCGGCCAGGGCAATGAAGGTTTCTGGCCCTTCAATCGCATCCCGAAAGCGGCCATCAAGCGCGAGCTCGGGGTGGACCTCACCGATGCCTGGATCGAGCGCGTGCAGCAGGCGTCGGTGCGGTTCCCCAGCGGATCGGGATCGTTCGTGTCACCAGAAGGCCTGGTGCTGACCAACCATCACGTGTCGCTCGACGTGCTCCACACGATGAGCACCCCCGAGCGCGATTTTGCGACGCGGGGATTCGTCGCGGCCGATCGCAGCCAGGAGATCAAGGCCGCCGATCTGGAGCTGATGTCGCTGCAGAAGATCGAGGACGTCACCACGACGGTCAATGCGGGCGTCACGCCGAATATGTCGTCGGCCGACGCGCTCGCGGCACGACGGGCGGCGATTGCGCAGATCGAAAAGGATACCCAGGACAAGACCGGTCTCGAAGCCGAAGTGGTCACCCTGTTTCAGGGCGCGCAGTATCACCTGTACCTTTACAAGAAGTTCACCGACGTGCGCCTGGTGTTCGCACCAGAATTCGACGCGGCTTTTTACGGCGGCGACCCGGATAATTTCACGTTCCCGCGCTACTGCCTCGACATGACCATCTGGCGCGTCTATGAGAACGGCAAGCCGCTGGCCACCAAACATTACCTGCCGTGGTCGACGACCGGCGTGAAGGAGGGGGATGCGGTCTTCACGGCGGGCCATCCGGCGCCGACGCAGCGGCTCAACACCGTGGCCCACCTCGAGTTCCTGCGCGATTACGCGCTGCCGCTGTCGCTCGACACTTTCACCGCGATCCGCAATGCGCTCGACGCGTATCGCCAGACGGGAGCCGAGCAGGCGCGTCAGGCGAGCGACGAATTCTTCAGCATCGAGAATTCGTTGAAGTCGTGGAAGGGGCAGATCCAGGGGCTCCGCGACGCGGCGACGATGAACAAGAAGCGCGCCGACGAGCGGTCGCTGCGCGACCGCATCGCGGCCAATGCCGAGCTCAAGGCCAAGTACGGCGACGCGTGGGACAAGGTCGCCGCCGCACGATCGGCGTTGCCCGCATATAACCTGGAACGCGTCTTCCTCGAAGGCGGGCTCGGTTTGTTCAGCAGCTATTTCAATCACGCACGTACGCTCGTGCGGTGGGCGGACGAATCGTCCAAACCCAACGGCCAGCGTCTCCCCGAATACGCCGAAGCCCGAAAAGCCGCGATCGAGCGCCAGCTCGCCTCGGAAGCGCCGATCTATCCCGGCGTCGAGGAGGCGAAGCTCGAAGCCTCCCTCGCCGTGATGCAGAAGATGCTTGGCGCCGACCACGCGATGGTGCGGCAGATCCTCGCGGGCAGGACGTCGAAAGCGCGCGCGTCAGAACTGGTCGCGGCAACCAA
>DASPNQ010000251.1:0-39573 GCA_035626435.1 Vicinamibacterales bacterium | reverse complement strand
AGCATGATCACCGCGCCGACGACGGCGAGCATGATCTGCGTCTGCATGACGACGACTTTGCGCGCCCCCTGCGAGCGCCGGCGCGGCCGCAACGCCAGCAGCGTGCCAAACAGCGCGGCGAGCGGCAACCGGATGAAGGCGAGACGGATCTCGCTGGCGCCGCCAAGAACCGTGGCCGCGTTGGTCGGCAATTCGCTCTGCGCTTGCGGAATGGGCGGCTGGCGTTCTTCGCTGCCAGAGGCAGGGACGGGGATGGCGGCGACCAGCAGCGTGAACAGGCAAGCCGCGACAAGGCGCGCAGGGATAATTGCCAAGGGAGTGGGGCGATTCTACGTAGATCAGCCGCGTTCGGCAAACGGACGGTGTTGATTCCCGGCGTCAGGCGCATCACAATCCGCCGCGGAGGCATGCATGGGGCAGCTCGGTAAGACGGTGGTGGGATCACTCGGCATGGCGTTCGCGCTTTTCGCGATCGCGGCGGCGCAACAACCGGCCGCGCCCGCGCAGGCACCCGCGGCGCCACCGCGTGGCGCATCGGCGCCACCCGAACACGCGAAAGTCACACCAATCAACAATCTCCCGAACCCGTACGAGACGGTCCGCAACTGGGGCACATTGCCCGACGGACGACGATGGGGATCGGTCAGCGCCATCCAGGCGGACATCGACGGCAAACACCTTTGGGTGGGCGATCGATGCGGCGCCAATTCGTGCGCCGGATCGACGCTCGCTCCCATCGTCAAGCTCGATCCGAGCGGGAAAACCGTCGCGAGCTTCGGCGCCGGTGAAATCCTCTGGCCTCATGGCATGGACGTCGATCGTCAGGGCAACATCTGGATCGCGGACGCGCGATCGGCGACGGCGCAGGAGCTGGCGAAGTTTCCGGAGTGGAAGGGCAAAGGCCACACGGTGATGAAGTTCAGCCCGCAAGGGAAACTGTTGATGACGATCGGCACCGGCGGCGAGCCCGGCGATCCCCCAACGCGACTCACCGAGCCGAACGATGTGCTGGTCGCGCCGGACGGCAGCATCTTCATCGCCGAGGCGCATCAGGCGCAGTTCCTCGATCAGAATCCGCCCAATGGGGTCGGCCGGATCACGAAGTGGTCGCCCGACGGCAAATTGATCAAGAGCTTCGGCAGTTATGGCTACGGCGCCGGTGAATTCCGCGGCCCGCACGCGTTGGCGATGGATTCGCGAGGCCGGCTGTTCGTGGCGGATCGCGGCAACCGCCGCATTCAGATCTTCGATCAGGACGGCAAACACCTCGACACGTGGTACCAGTTCAGCCGGATAAGCGGGCTGCATATCGACCGGAACGACACGCTCTATGCGATCGACTCCGAATCGGACGACAACTACAACCCCGGATGGCGCAAGGGCCTGCGCGTCGGCAGCGCGCGGACCGGCGAGGTCTGGTATTTCGTGCCCGAGCACGTCTCGCGGCAACCGTCGGGAATGGGTGGATATGGCTCGATGGGCGAAGGCGTCACGGTGGACGCGGCCGGCAATGTCTACGCCGGCGAGGTCGGGCCGATTCAAGGCGTCACAAAATTCATTCCGAGGTTGAAGCGATGAAGACCCCATCGATTGTCACCGTAATGGCGGTATGCGCGGTGATGTCCGGCGGCGCCGCCGAATGGCAACAACAGCAGGCCGCCGCTCAGGACTTCAAGATCGTGGTGATTGCCGGCGAGGGCGCGGTCAACATCATCCAGCAGAAGACGGCCGTCGCGCCGGTCGTCGAAATTCGCGATCGCAACAACCTTCCTGTGCCGGGCGTCACCGTCACCTTCTCGGTCGGCAGCGGCTCGGGCGCGACCTTCGGCGGCGCGTCGACACTGACCGCGACGACCAACGCGCTCGGCCAGGCGACCGCGGCCGGGCTGACACCAACGGCAGCGGGCGCCGTGCAAGTCAACGTCACCGCGGCGGTGCAGGGTCAGACACTGTCCGCCGCCATTACGCAAACGAACTTTGTCACCGCCGCGCAAGCCGCACAGGCCGGAACGGCTGCCGCGGGCGGCGGCAGCGGCGGATCGTCGGCGGCCGGCGCGGCCGGCGGCGCCGCAGGTGGTGGCGGCGGCATCGGGCTCGGCACCGTGGGACTGATCGGCGCTGCCGTCGGCGGTGGCGCGGTTGCCGCCACGCAGACCGGCCTGCTCGGCGGCGACGGCGGCGGTTTCATCAAGATACTGGGAACGGTTTACGCCCGAGCCACGTTTGGAGGCGCGGCGACCGCCTGCAGCGGCGTGTTCGTGACCATGGGCACGTCGTCGACCTGCTACATGGAGCCGGCGGCGGGCGCGCTGGTATCGACGACGCTCGACAGTGCGACCGCGACCACCGACGGCGCCGGACATTTCGACTTGACGACGACGCTGCCGCGGTCGCGGATCGATGAGTGCCTGACGTACACGATCACGATCGCCGCGGCCGGGCTGCCGACGTACACCGTGAACACCCGGGGTTTTTCGGGCAATGCGCAAGGCAACGAGCATCGACAGCTGTTTTCGATCTCGCCTCCTTCGCCGACGTTCATGGGCGGCGGCTGCTGAGCGCCAGCCGGTAATATCATGGGGACTTCAGGAAGCCTTGAAGTTCCCACAATCCTTCATCGACGAGGTGCGGTCGGCGGCTGACATTGTCACCGTCATCTCGGACGCCGTCACGCTGCGCAAGGCGGGCAACTCCTACAAGGGTTTGTGCCCGTTTCACGGCGAGAAGACCCCGTCGTTCAACGTCATGCGCGAGCGCGGCTTCTTCCACTGTTTCGGCTGCGGCGTCGGCGGCGACGTTTTCAAGTACATCGAGCTGCAGGAAAAGGTCGGGTTCCAGGAAGCGGTGCGGATGCTGGCGAACCGTTTCGGGATTCCCATCCCGGAATCGGACGCCGGCGGCGATCAGCGCGAGAGTGCCGCGGAGCGTGAGGCGCTGGTCAAGATTCACGAGCTCGCGCTCACCTACTTTCGCGAGCAGCTGGCCGCGCCGGGCGCGGCGCGCTGGCGTGAGTATCTCGAGAAAGAGCGCGGTCTCACCGCCGAGACGATCGAGCAGCTGCAAATCGGATTCGCTCCGCCCAGCCGCGACACGCTTCGGCAGCGCATCCTGAAAGCGGGCTTCAGCCCGGCGCAGGCGATCACCAGCGGCCTGGTCACGCGGCGCGACGACGGCAGCGAAGTGGATCGCTTCCGCAATCGGCTGATGATTCCGATTTTCCGCGATACCGGCACGGTGATCGCCTTCGGTGGGCGCGCGCTGGATCCGGACCAAGTGCCGAAATATCTGAACTCGCCGGAGACGCCGATCTACGTCAAGAGCCGCACGCTGTACGGCCTCAACCTGACGAAGGCCACCGTGCGCAAGGGCAACTTCGCGCTGATCGTCGAGGGGTACTTCGACTTTGCACAGGTGCATCAGGCGGGCGGCTTCCCCGTGCTGGCGACGTGCGGCACGGCGCTGACCACGCAGCAGGCGCAGATCCTTCGCCGTTTCGCCTCCAAGGCGGTGCTCTGCTACGACCCGGATCCTGCCGGGCAGGCGGCGGCCGAGCGCAGTTCGGAGCTGCTGGTCGCCGAAGGGTTCGATGTGAACGTCGTGCAGTTGCCAGGAGGCGAGGACCCCGACAATTTCATCCAGATGCGCGGCCGCGAGGCGTTCGTGGCCGAGTTGAAGCGATCGCGGCCCTACCTTGAGTACCTGCTCGACCGGGCGGCGGCGGAACACGACCTCAACCGGGACGACAGCCGCCGTGAATTTCTGCGCAGGATGCTGGGAGTGGCGTCGCGCATCCCCGACCCAGCCGTGCGTGATCAGTTCGCCGATCGCCTGGCTCACAAAGCTCGAGTGACGGAAGGGGTGGTTCGAGCCGAGATCAGGAAAGCCGCGGCGGCACGGAAGACCGACCTCCCCGCCGAGCGCGTCCCAACGTTACAGGGCCACATCCGCAAGGCGGAAAAAGGGCTGATCTGGACCCTGGTGCATCAGCCGGCAGAGGCCCTGGCAGCGTTACGCCAACTCGGAAGTGATGATTTGAAAGGACTTAGCACGGAACACCTGCTGCGGACCGCCCGCGACCTCGAAGTAGCGCCGGAGGATGTGCCCGCGACGTTGATGGAGCGTCTAAGTACGCAGGAGGCCGAACTGCTTGCCTCGGTTGCGGCAGAACCGTCCCCGCCGGCGGTGCTGCCGGAACTGTGCGTGTTGGCGCTGAAATACGTCAGGCTGGAACGGCAGTTGGCGGAAGTCCAGCGCGAGCTGAGCCGCCTGCAGACGCAGGGAAATATGGACGACGCCGTGATGGCGCTGCTCGAGCGGAAAACACGGATGATCCGCGAGCTGGAGGCGATGAAGCCGCCGAAAGAGTTACAATGAAGGGCTCTAGCGGAGCGTATCAACGGCGGGGCCAGTATGAACAGTTGTGCTCATACAGCGTCCTCCGGCCGTTCCGTAGGAACGGCTGCCCGGGATATCGAACATGAACTCCGTTAAATCTCTGAGGACCAACCCGAATATGGCCGTCGCGCTCGAAGACAAGTTTGACGAAGTACGGCAGTTGATCGTGATCGGTAAGGAGAAGGGCTATCTCCTGTACGACGAAGTGAACGATCTGCTGCCCGCAGACCTCACTGCCAATCCCGAGGATCTGGAAGAACTTCTCGCTGTCTTCGCCGCGGCCGGCATCGATCTGGTCGACTCCGAGAAGGGCTACAAGCTCGAACGTGAAGGCATCGAGCGCCAGGAAGGACCGGAGGGCGAAGGCCCCGAGCTCGACCTGACGCCGGGCGCTCTCGACAAGACCAACGATCCCGTCCGCATGTACCTCCGCGAGATGGGCACCGTGCCGCTGCTGACGCGCGAGGGCGAGGTCGAAATCGCCCGCCGCATCGAGCGCGGCAAGCTGTCGGTGATCAAATCGATCTCGCGCATGCCGGCGATCACCAAGGCGGTGATCCGCATGGGCGACCAGCTGCGCGCCGGCGAGCGCACCATCCGCGAGCTAGTCATCTTCAACGACGAAGAGATCACCGAGGACAAGATCGAAGCGCGCGCCGAGCAGTTCCAGAAGCAGGTCGACGCGGTCCGCAAGGCCCGGCTCAACGTCGAGAAGCTCGACGAAAAGCTGGAGACGATTGCGAAGGCGGACAAGAAGAAGTACCGGCGCGCGCGCTGGAAGGTGATGCGCGCCCAGGTCGAAGTGTCGCGCCTGATCCGCAAGATCGAATTCACCGAGCCGGTCAAGCGCCGCCTCATCGAAGAAGTCAAGGACATCGTCGAGCGCGTCTCGAAACAACAGCGCGAGCACGACAAGATCAAGAAAGAGCTCAACCTCAAGACGCGCAAACCGAAGCTCAAAGAGGAAGAGCGCAAGTCGATGACGCAGCGGATGGCGGTGCTCAAGGCCGAGATCAAGCAGCGCACCGAGGATCTCGAAGAGAGCGTCGATCACCTCCGCCACACGCTCGAAGTGATCATGCGAGGCGAGGCGCAGGCCGAGCAGGCCAAGAAGGAGCTGGTCGAAGCCAACCTTCGGCTCGTCGTCTCGATCGCGAAGAAGTACACCAACCGCGGCCTGCAGTTCCTCGACTTGATCCAAGAGGGCAACATCGGCCTGATGAAGGCGGTCGACAAGTTCGAGTACCGGCGCGGCTACAAGTTCTCCACCTACGCGACGTGGTGGATCCGCCAGGCGATCACCCGCGCGATTGCCGATCAGGCGCGCACCATCCGCATCCCGGTGCACATGATCGAGACGATCAACAAGCTGATCCGCACGTCGCGGGCGCTGGTGCAGGAACTGGGACGCGAGCCGACCTCGGAAGAGATCGCGCGGCGCATGGACATCCCGGTATCGAAGGTCCGCAAGGTCCTGAAGATCGCCCAGGAGCCGATCTCGCTCGAGACGCCGATCGGCGAAGAGGAAGATTCGCATCTCGGCGACTTCATCGAGGATCGCACCGCGGTGTCCCCGTCGGAAGCGGTGATCAACCTCGATCTGAAGGAACAGACCGAGTCGGTGCTGAAGACGCTGACACCGCGCGAGGAGAAGGTGATCAAGATGCGCTTCGGCGTCGGCGACGGCAGCGAGCACACGCTCGAAGAAGTCGGCCAGAACTTCGCGGTGACGCGCGAGCGGATACGGCAAATCGAGGCGAAGGCGCTGCGCAAGCTGCGCCACCCGTCGCGTTCGCGTAAACTACGCGCGTTCCTCGAAGGGCGTTCGTAACCAGCGGGCTTGCCGCGCCGTAGCTGCGAAGCTGCGAAGCGAGCGAGCACCGATGGCGGGCTTGCCGCGCCGTAGCTGCGAAGCTGCGAAGTGAGCGAGCAGCGAAGGCGGGCCCATAGCTCAGTTGGTTAGAGCGGCCGGCTCATAACTGGTTGGTCCCTGGTTCGAATCCAGGTGGGCCCACCAACCCTTCGCTCGAAGCGCGACCCACGCTTCGAGCAGGTTGGTCGCCAACGGTTTAACCACCGTAGCGCACGACGACGGTGGTTCGTCCGCTTGGCGAAAAGTTGTCCGGCGGTCGACGAAGGTGGCTCGTTCGTTCATGTGGTGTAAAGTTCCTACCAAGTGCTCCCTGATTTACAGCGATTAATCGAACTGCAAGACGTCGAAAGCCGGGCGGCGGTGGCGCACAAGGCGATTGCCGACGCGCCTGCCCGGATCGCCGCGCTCGACGCGCTGCTCCAGGCCGCCACCACCACCCTGGCCAACGCCAAGCTGGCGCTCGAGGCGAACAAGGCGGCCCGCCGCACCATCGACAAGGACCTGACCGCCGCGCAGCAGCGTCAGGAAAAGTACAAAGACCAGTTGATGGCGGTGAAGACCAACGAGCAGCTGCATGCGATGCAGCATCAGATCAAGGCGGTCGCCGACGAGATCGGCGAACTCGAAGAAAAGCTCCTGATCAACATGATGGAGGCGGACGAGGTCAACGCCGCGATCAAGAAAGGCGAAGCCGACCTCAAGGCCGCTCAGGCGAAAGTCGCGGCGGAACGCGCGGCCATCGAGAGCGAAGTCAACACGCACCAGGCGACGCTCGCCCAGTGCGCTACCGCGCGCGCGGCAATCGTTGCGGCGATGACGGACAAAGGCGCCGTCGACACCTTTCAGCGCATCGCCAAAGTGCGGGGTACGGCGGTGGCGCGGGCCGAAGGTGAACGCTGCACGGTATGCCAGGTCAGATTGCGGCCGGCGGTGTTTCTCGAAGTGCGCAAGAACGATCAGATCGTGCAATGCGACAGCTGCAACCGCATCCTCTACTTCATTCCTCCCAAGCCAGCGGACGCAGCCGCCTCGGCTCAATGAACCCTCGCGGGACCGACCTCGCGCTAACACCTGGCGGCGCCGACGGCGCGGCCCATGGACGTTGATCACCGCGTACTTTGACGGCGGCGCGCGGGGCAATCCCGGCCCCGCGGGTTATGGCGTACACATCGTCGACGACCTGGGAAACGTGCTGGCGGAGATCAGCGGCTCGCTCGGTGTGGCCACCAACAACGTCGCCGAATACCACGGCTTGATTGCGGCGCTGCAGTGGGCGGTCGATCACCACGTGACGGCGCTGGCGATCAAAGGCGATTCGCAGTTGTTGATTGAACAGATGAAGGGCAACTACAAGGTTAAGAACGAAGGGTTGAAACCGCTGCATCTCAAAGCGCGGACGCTGGTGATGCAAATCGGCAACGTCTCTTTCGAGCACGTGCGACGCGAGCAGAACAAGGATGCCGATCGGCTATCGAACGTCGGCATGGACGGAAATACCTGAACCGTAGAGCGCCTTTGCACGCGGCTCTCGCAGGATTCCCTGCAAAACGGCGCCGCCGGCGCTGGCGCAACATCTGAATCAGTAAAGCGCAGTAGCGGGCTTCGCCCCGCCGATCACCATGCGTGACGCGCGGTGAGTAGTCTATCTCTACGAGTGTTTCCGAGATGGGCAAGGAGGCTGATGTGAAGCGCACCTTGTGCTGCGTGTCCCTGCTGTTCGCGATGGCGTGTTCGCAATCGCCAACAGCGCCAACATCGGCGCCGTCGATCGCAGCGCAACTGCGATGGAACGTCGCCTCTACATCCTGCGCGCCGGTCGGCGCGCCGCCATCGCAACCGCCGTTTACCTCGGCGACGATCGTCGAGGAAGGCGACGGCTCGGTCGTCGCAAGCTGGCCGTACCTGCACAACAACCGCACCAGCATGCTGTATGCGCGGTTCGTGAAGGAAAACGGCGGCTTCGCGATGTGCTCCTGGGATATCGCCGATATTTGACCGGGCGGCGGTGCGAGCGTCAGCAGGGGTAATATTGCTCGCACCGCCTCCTTCCGAGGCGATCGGAGATGGCCCATGCGCTCGATCGTCGCCGCCAGCCTGCTTGCTGCCCTGTTTCGCATTCAAGCTCCAGTCGCTCCCGCTCTGCGCGTCGTCGTTCTCGAAGGCGAAGACGCGGTCAACATCGTCCAGCAGAAGACCGCGGTTCGACCGCTCGTTGAAGTACGCGATCGCAACAACGTTCCGGTCGCCGGGGCCACGGTCACATTCACGATCGGCGGCGGCCAACCGGCGGCGTTCGCCGGCGGCGTGCAGACGCTAACCGTCACAACCAACGCCGCCGGCCAGGCGGCGGCAACCGGATTCAATGTGCTCGGTCCCGGTGCGATTCAGGTGCAGGTTCAAGCCGCCTACCAGGGTCAGCTTGCCACCGCGGCCATCTCGCAAACGAATTTCGCCACGGCGGCCGCTGCGTCGCAGGCCGGCGCGGGCGGCAGCGGGGCGTCCGGCGCGACGTCCGGTGGAGCGGCAGGCGGCGGTGGTGGCGGACTGTCGGGCACCACGCTCGGCATCGTCGGCGCGGCGGTCGGTGCCGGTGCGGTCGCAGCGACGCAGGTCACAGGAGGAGGCGATGGCGATGACGATGACGGTGGGTTCGTGACGTATCGCGGCTCCTTCAGCGGTCCGTTCGTCTTCACCAACGTCGGCACGGGCGGTCCGGTTAGTCCGAGCACGTGCGTGTTCACTCGAGCGATGAGCGGCACCATCCGGATCGAGCTCCGGCCGGATCACACTTCCGGTCCGGCGTACGTCGAAGGGTCCCAGACCGATCAATCCGTGACGGGCACGCAGGGGTGCAGCCTAGCGACGCAAGTCATGACCTTCACGACGCCTGATACCACCGCGACCGGCGGACCCTCAGCACTGACGTTCTCGAGCACGAGAGGCTCCGCCTCGCAAACGACGCGGGTGGCCTTCAACGGCTCGCACTCCGGAACCACGATTACCGGCTCACTGACGGTGGAGATGACCTCGCAAACGACCTCGACATCGCCAGCGGGCGTTACCAGCTTTACCGGCAGCGGCACGGCGACGTTGCCCGTGACATTGCAGCGCCAGTAGCCGTCTGTTTTGCCATAATCGGCGGCGATGATCGGTCTTGCCGCACTGCTTGCCTTGTCGCTTTTTCAGGCGACGATCCCGTCAGATCCGGTCGCGATGCGCGATTTCCGCCTGCACTTGAAACCCGATGGCACCTTCACTCTCGGCGGCGACCGCGGCTGGGCGCCAATGGCCGGACGATGGACGGTGACGGGTGACGAGATCACATTTATCAACGAGCCGGGGCTGTCCAAGTGCGATGACGCCGCGCGCTATCGTGTTGCCAATGACGGCGGGCGCCTCGGACTGGACGTGATCGCCGACCAGTGCGTCGCGCGGCGCATGATTCTCGACCGAAGCCGATGGTCGCCTCCCGGCCTCGCCGCCGCGCCGGTCGCGGCATCGCGCCGGATCGTGCGCACGGCGGGTCCGGCGAAGACGCCGCTGCGCTCCCGCCCTGCGGCAGGAGCGTGGCCGTCCTTCCGGGGGCCCGAGGCCGCCGGCTTCAGCGATCAACAAAATCTACCCGACACCTGGAATCCATCAACGGGCGAGAACATCATCTGGAAAAGCGCCATCCCGGGGCTCGCCCACTCGAGCCCGATTGTGTGGGGCGACACCGTCTTCGTCACCACTGCCATCAGCAGCCGCGGCAGCGCATCCTTCAAACCAGGCCAGTACGGCGATGGCGACGCGTCCGACGATCGCTCGCCGCATCGCTGGATGCTGTACGCGATCGACAAGCGCACAGGCAGGATCAGATGGGATCGCGTCGCCGCGCAGGGCGAGCCGCGCAACAAGCGGCACATCAAGTCGACATACGCGAGCGCGTCCCCCGCCACCGACGGGCGCATCGTCGTGGCGTGGTTTGGGTCGGAGGGCATTCATGCCTACGACTTCGACGGCGGGCTGCGCTGGTCGGTCGATATCGGACGGGTCGACATGGGGGCCTACGACATTCCGGCATACGAATGGGGTCCGGCCAGCTCGCCAATCATCTGGAACGGGCTGGTGATCGTGCAATGCGACACACAGGCCGATTCGTTTCTCCTCGCGTTGAACGCCGAGACCGGCGAGACGGTGTGGAAGACCGAGCGCATCGAGTTGCCGTCGTGGGGGACGCCGACGGTCGCCTCGACGCCGGCAGGCCCGGAACTCATCACCAATGCGTCGAATTTCATTCGAGGCTACGACCCCAAGACCGGCCGCGAATTGTGGAAGCTCGGCGGCAGTTCGAAGATCACGGCGCCGACCCCGATTTTTGCCGAGGGGCTGCACATCATTGCCAGCGGACGCGGCCCGGAGCGTCCGGTGTTTGCCGTCCGTCCAGGCGGGCGCGGTGACTTGACGCTGCCGGCGGGGTCGACGAGCACCGCGCAAGTGGCGTGGAGCAAGACCGGCCGCGGATCGTACATGCCGACGCCGCTCGCGTATCGCGGTGTCCTCTATGTGCTCGCCAACAACGGCGTGCTCGACGCCTATGAGGCCGTCAGCGGCAAGGAGCTCTATCGGCAGCGCCTGCCGCTGATCGGCAGCGGCTACAGCGCGTCGCCGGTCGCTGCGGACGGGAAGATCTACTTGTCGAGCGAAGATGGCGAGATGCTGGTGATCGAAGCCGGCTCGACGTTCAAGCACATCGCGACGAATTCCATGGGTGAGCCAATCATGGCAACACCGGCGATGTCCGAAGGCGTTATCTACGTGCGCGGCGCCCAAACGCTGTTCGCGATTGGGCGCCGCTGACCGGAGCTAGACCGAACTCTTGCCGAGCACCTGCTTGAAGACCGGCATGGCCCTTTCCATATCCTCCATGCGGCCGAGCGAGATGCGCGCGTAGCTCTTCTCCATCGGCGGGAAGTCGCGGCCGACGGCGACGCCGAGCGCGCGGCAGGCATCGCGGAATTCGACGGCCGGCCGGCGGATGTTCACGAAGATGAAGTTGGTGTCGGACTCCGGCGTCTCGAAGCCCATCGCCCTGAACTGCGCCTGCGTCCAGTCACGCACGCGCTTGTTCTCGCCTCGTTCCCACTGCATGTGCGCCTGATCCTTGAGCGCCGCAATGCCGGCCACCGCCTGCAGCTCGCTGATGCTGCCGACGCCCCATGCGCGGCCGACCTTCTGCATGGTTTCGGGCTGGCCGATCGCGTAGCCGAGACGCATGCCTGCCATCCCGTACGCCTTCGAGAAGGTCCGCGAGATGAACACGCCTGGCAGCTCGAGCGCGAGCTTCGCCATCGTGAACGCACCCGGCTTGGTCGCGTACTCGAGATAGGCCTCGTCGATCAGCACGCCGGTTTCGGGGGACCGCTCTTTGATGGTACGGACGGTCCTTTCGACGTCCGCAGACGTCTGCACCGTCGATGTCGGGTTGTTCGGGTTGCAGAGAAACACCAGGCCGGCCCCGATCGATGCGCGAATCATGCCCTCGAGATCGAGCGCGAGAGACTTTGGATCGACGGCAATGAACTTGACGGGCGCCTTGATGCGCTGCGCCGTCTGCGCGGGTGCACCATACGACGGATCGCCGGTGACCAGCGATTTGTCGCCGTTGCAATACGCCATCACCGCCGCGGTCAGGATCTCGCCTGAACCCGTCGCGATGATCACATTATTCGGCTTGGCGCCATCCATTGCCGCACACGCCTCGACAAACGCGTTCAGGTTGGGAGGCGGATAGCCGAGACCGAGGTCTTTCGTCGCATGCTGCTTGATCGCTTCCAGCACTTTTGGACTGGGACCCCGCAGATTTTCGTTGTTGCTGAGTTTGATGACATCGGTCGACGCCGCCGCCGCGGGCCCGCCGCGCTGGCCGAAGTCGAACGCGAGCAGCCCTTCCCGCCCAGACCCGATGAGGTGTGAGGCAGTGGCGACACCTACTCCGCCAACACCGAGCTTCCGGACGAACTCACGCCGTGAAAACGCCATACCGCCTCCTATAGATTGCTGCGCATCTTAGCACCGCTCAGGGCGCGGATGCAGGCCAGCCACAGCAACCACGCGGCGTACAGCCGGGGGTAGGCGAGGACGGCCGACCACCCTGTCGTAAAGCGCTCTGCCGTGATCTCCAGCGGCACGATCAAAAGCCCGGCAATCACGGCGATTTCTGGTGCTGACAGCCGCAGCAGCGCCAGCGGAATCCCCATCAGAACGAAATGCGGCTCGGCAACGGCCGGCAGCGACAGGACCGACAGCACCACCCCGGCGGCGATCCAGTCGTCCGCGCGCGCGGCGCGGCGCGCAAGCAAGGCGGTGACGATCGTCGCGGCACCGATGAGCAGATAGGGCGCAACGAACGCGATCGACGCGCAGTTTGCCGCCGGCTCGGGATTCCACTGCGGATCGGCAATGCACAGATGACGAAACAGGCTCAGGGTCGTCTGGTACGCCGTCACAGCGCTTGCCGGGCGCGCCACGTAGTCGCGGACCGCGGATGGATACACGAGCCACATCGACGGATCGATCCACGGCGTCATCGCCAAGGCGACCATCACCGAGGTGATGGCGGCGGCGATCAGCGTGGGCCAACGCCTCCGCGCGATCAGCAACACGCACATCGCGAGGCCGCTGGTCTTCAGGACGAGTAGCAGGCCCAGACAGATGCCGGCGAGCCGGTCGCGACCGTGCAGCAACAGCAACGTCATCGCGGCAAACAACGCGAAGACGAACAGATAGCCCTGGCCGATGCGCAGGTTGGTGAAGACGGCCGGCGTGAGCAGCATCAACAACACGACCGCAATCGACAGATGGAGATGGCGCGCTGCGCGATACCGTACGAGCGCGCCGACACCGCCGAGAAACGCGGCGAGCGACGCCACCAACCACACGACGCGAGCCGCTTCGGGGCCGAAGCCCACCAGGGGCAGCGACATCAACGCCATCGGCGGCGGATTCGGCGTAAAGATCTCTCGAAGGCTGGTCTGAGTCAGACGCTGGACCACGGCGCCGAACCAGCGGTCGTTGTAGGCGCGCGGGCCGAGCTCCCCCTCCACGAGCAGACGCGACGCGGTGTAATAAGAAATGAAGCCGTGCGTCTTCGAGCCGGCGGAGAAACTGGTGAAGGCCGCGAGGACGATGGCCGCGGCGGCGCCGGCGACGATGGCACCGTGGCGCGGTCGCTGCATGAGCGTCGCGATTGTATGTCTTCTTCACCGAATCGCTTGATAGTCCGGTAATGCAACGGACGCGGCTGGCGGCGGCACCTTGATGATTGCGGCCATTCGGCCCGCCCGCTCGCCGCTCATCCGGTAGGAATCAAAGATCTCCGGATGTGCCAGGGTGCTCAAGCCGCAGACATGAATGTGACCGGGCCGGACACCGGCTGCGGTCAGCTGATCGGAATTGGCGGCCCACAAATCCAGCCGGAGCTTGCCGCCCGTCCGGATGAACCAGCGGTCGAGGCGGAACTGGTCATGGTTGCTCTGTCGAAACGCGTCGACGAGGGCTTCTCCGACTTCATATTCGCGCGGGCCTGCGCTGGGTCCGATGGCGGCGACAACCTCTTCCGGGCGGGTTCCAAACTCACGCTGCATGGCGGCGACAGCGGCCGTGACCACGCCGGCGCACGTGCCGCGCCACCCGGCATGAATGGCGGCGGCCGCCCCGCGCCGGCGATCAGCCAGGAGAATCGGCACGCAATCAGCGACCATCACCGCGAGGGCGGTCGCTGCGACGTTCGAGATCACCGCGTCGCCGTCGGGGCGAGCCTCGCTCGAGTACTCGACACCCTCCTTCACGATTCGCACGCTGTTGCCGTGCACTTGCCGGACTCGCATCAACCGACCCGGCGATGCATCGATCGAGGCCAGCGCGTCGCGCCAGCGATCGGGATCGGGCAACGCCAGTTGCCGTGACGCAAACAGATGTTGCGCGACCTCGCCAAGCGGCCGGCAGCGCAATGCGTAGCCCCAAGGTTCGGCGCTCCAATGAAATGCGGGATCGGGATCCGGCAGCGTCATGACGTCAACCGGCCGATTGGGCAACCATGGTTGTCATCCCGCTCAGGCCGCAGCCGCTCGATCACGGAAATCGCGCGTGTTCGCGGTGGCATCACCCTTGATCATCCGCCAGTCGAGCAACAACCGACAAGCCGGGGCCGCGTGCCCCAGTCAGAGCAACTGGAGACGACCATGCTGATCAAGATTCTGCCGAACGACAAGGGGCTACCGAACGGAAAACTCGCCGATGCTGAAGTGCACTTCACCGACGGCGAGCTGGAAGGACTGCGGCTGCTCGGCTTCGCGATCTGGGAGCGCCGCAAGGGCACCGGCCGCAACGTCACGTTTCCGGCGCGGACCTACTCGGTGAACGGTGAGCGCCGCAGCTTCGCGCTGCTGCGACCGGTCGCGGATGGCAAATCGCAGGACAAGATTCGCGATTTGGTGCTGCAGGCCTACGCGGAGTTTGAGGCCCAGGCCGTTATCGCGAATTGACTGGCGACACGGCGGCGGCAGCTGTCGTGCCGGTAACGTCGTAGATCTGGGCTTTGATCCCGCCGGGGAGGCCGGCTTCAAACACCGGCCGCGCGAAACGCGTCACGAAGCGGGTACCTGCGTAGCGCTCGCGCAGTATCGGGAGCTCCCAGTCGTCGATCACGGCGTAGACATGACGCTGGCGTGCGGTGAGTTCGTCGACCGCCGGATCAATCTCCGACGTGTTGATCCAGTCCCATCGGAGCAACGGGACGGCGCGGTAGTACCACAGGCTGCCGGCGTACTGCAGCGTCACATAAACCGAGTTTGGGGGCAGCGTGCTCGTAAATTCGGTGACGGCCAGATAGCGCCGCTCGCTGTCCTGCAGCGCGAACGCGCCGAGACTACGCGCGCGCCCGACGCCCCAGCTGGCCACCAGCACGGCGAGGATCAACACGGCGAGCGCCCGCAGGGAAGACGGTGCGCGTTGCGCAATGGCGACGAGGCTCACCGCCTGGAGCACCAGCACGAACGGTAATGCCGGTAACAGGAAACGGAAGTAGACCCAGTCGTCGAACACCAGATAGAGCAGGTACTGCACTTGGAGCACTGCGAAAATCACGAGCGCGCTGCACGCCATCCGCGTCGCCCGGCTGCGATCGATCCGGCCGCTCACCACGCCACGGTGCAGCAGCAGCGGCCCGGCGAGCGCCAGCAGCAGCAGCGCCGACTGTACGAACATCGCCCATCGCGGGTAGCGCGCCAGGTTGCGCCACACGTTGTCGACAGCGAACAGCGATTCCACCGGTCCGTAGCCGGTCCGGGTCGCCGCGCCGAACAACGTCTGTTGGAGGTACACGAACCCGGCTGCCGTGATCGCGACCGGAGCGAAGAAGAACCCGCCGCGCAGCAGCGACGCGCGATTCCATCCGTGCCACCACACCGCTGCCGCCGCGAGGACGGGCGCCAGCGCGAACAGGTTTGGCCGCACCAGGCACGCGAAGCCGCAGGCCACGCCTGCGGCCACCGCACGGCCCGGCGATCCGGCGATCAGCAGCCATATCGCGACGGTCCACCAGAATGCGGCGGGGACATCGCTCATCGGCTGCGTCGCCTGGAACAGCAGTATCGGCGATGCGCCGACCGCCGCCGCCGAGATCAGCCCTGTGTCGATGCCGCCGAGCGCGCGACCGATCGCAAAAGCCAGCACGACCAGGCCGGCGGCGCAGAGCGGTACCACGAAAAACTGCGCGCGCTCGCCGCCAATCGCACCCGCCGCCGCCAGCATCAGCGGCAGGCCTGGCGGGTACCCCGGAACGGCGATGCCCGTCCCCGCGGGTTGAAAGCCGCCTGGCGTAAACGCGTACTGCCCGCTGGCAAACTGCATCTGCATTTCACGAGCGAGCGGCGTCTCTATGTGAAGCGTGCCGGCGCGCCACATGCGCGCCTCGCTGAGGTATCCCGACGAATCGGTGCCACCGGCAATGTGCGCGCCGTTCGCGTAAGTCGCGAAGCCGATCGCCGCCGCGAATGCCAGGGCCAGCCACTGAGGGTATCGAAACACGCGCGACAGTGCGTGTTCAATTCGCTTTGCGGATGCGTCGGGGCCGAGCGTATACAGCGCGAGGCCGCCGAACAGGATCGCGGCGATGGCCGGCCTCAGCACGGTGCGCATCGACACGCGGATGCCGAGCACGTGGAACGAAAAGCCGCCGGTCGCCGCCATCGCGGCAGCCACTATCGTCGTCGCGACGCACAACCACAACAACACGACCCCGATCGAGCCAGGCGCGGCGGGTCGCTCGTCGGTCACAGAAGGTCAGTTGAGAACCGGCAGGAGCCGCGCGTTTTCCTTCGCACGCTTTGGCGGCAACGTCCATTCGGCACGGGTGCTCTTCTCGAATTCGCTGCGGAAGAACGAGTCCTTCATGCCGCCGTCGATGATGCTCCATGGCAGCACCGAGTCGTTCGAGCGGTCGCGGTAAATATAGAAATCGCCGTCGACGTCGGCGTCGGCGACCGCCTTGCGCCATTGCCCGCCGTTGGCCTCGGCGAGCTCGATCGCCGGTGCGATGCGCCGATCGCCGAGCGACAACAACGCCTGGTAATACGAGTGCCGTTCGCTCTTGATGTTGAAGTAGACGTTATCGACGCCGGACACCAGGGTGCGCAGCCGCTTCATCTTCCGCTCGATCTCGTCGGCGGCCGCCATCGGCAGCCACTGATACGCGGTGCCGGGCTTCGGCACGAGCGGATTGACGCTTGCCACAATGCGGCCGATGCGGCCTCGCGCCCTGGCGTGCTTCAGCATCACTTCGTGCAGCTGCAGCGTCAGATCGCGAATCGCCACCAGGTCCGCGTCCTCTTCGGTCGGCAGACCAATCATGTAGTACAGCTTGAGACTCTCGATGCCGCTGGAAAAAATCAGCTCGGCGCGATCGAGGATCTCTTCGTTCGTGATGGTCTTGTTGATGACGCGCCGCAGCCGGTCGGATCCGGTTTCCGGCGCAATCGTCAGCGATCGTTCGCCGCTCTGCTGCAACAGCGAGACGATCACCGGAGTCAAATCGTCGAGACGCAGCGACGCCGGGCTGATCGAATAGCCCATGTCCTTCAGGCTGCGCAGGATGAACTCGATTTCCGGATGATCGCACAACGCGATCGACACCAGCCCCGCGCGGGACGAATGCGCGCGCGCGGCTTGCGCGAGCTCGAGGATGCGCTGCGCCGAAAACGCGCGGACGGGCAGGTAGTTGTAACCCGCCCAGCAGAAGCGACACAGGTTGGCGCAGCCGCGCACCACTTCCACCAGGAACCGCGAACCGAACTCCGTATCCGGCGTGAAGATGGTGGTCGACGGCGGGTCGACGTGATCGGTGGTCTTGATCGCCGCTTTCTTGACGGTCGCCGGCGCGCCGGTGCCTTCGCGCGGCACGAAGCGCGCGATCGTGCCGTCGCTCTGGTATTCGACGTCGTAGAACGACGGGATGTAATAGCCGCGTTGCTGCGCAAGGCGGCGGAGCTGCTCGCTGCGCGACGAGGTCGCGAATGCGTCGAGCAACGCCGGCACCAGCGCCTCGCCCTCGCCGGCGGCAATGACGTCGGCAAACGGCGCGAGCGGTTCCGGATTGACGAACGTGACCGCGCCGCCAATCACGACGAGCGGCTGGCGGTAGTCACGATCAGCCGCGCGCACCGGCACGCCGGCCAGCCGCAACATCGTCAGAACGTTGGTGTAATCCCACTCGAACGAGACCGAGAACGCGATGACGTCGAAGTCGGACAGCGGCGTCTGCGATTCGATCGTCACCAGCCGGGTGTCCGACTCCCGCAGCGCGGCGAGCTCCTGCTTCGGCGGCAGAAAGGCACGCTCGCAGACGATGTCGGGCTGATCGTTGAACAGCCGGTACATCGTCTGGAAGCCGAGGTTCGACATCGCGACGAAGTAGGTATTCGGAAAAATCAGCGCTACGCGAAGGCGATTGGCGTGCGGCTTGCGCACATACCCGACTTCGCGGGAAAGGATCTGCTGTGCGAGCTCGCGTTGGTGCCGGGATTTCATTCGGGCGTTACGGAATCATCGAGCTGTCATTACGCCGGCGGCGCTCGCGATTGCCGTGGATATCTTTACTGTATCAGCAGCGGCCCACGGCGGCGAGCCGGGCGTGGATGAATTCCGTGATGCGCTGCGCCCGTGCCGTCCAGCTGAGCCCGGCAAGGCGGCCGCCGCGCTCGACTGGGGGGATATGCGGGTGACGGGCACTGACGCTGATCGCCCGCGCCAAGGCTGGAGGGCTGTCGTCGGTCGCCCACTCGACTTCACCTTCCCGGTAGAGCTGCTGCAGCGCCGGCAGCGGAAAGGCGGCGATCGGCGTGCCGCTGGCGAGGTATTCCGCCGCCTTGAGCGGGGAGCACCACTGCGCAGTAGGGGTCTTTTCGGCTGCGTACGGGATGACGACGACGTCGCTTGCGCATTGGTACTGCGAGGCGACGTCGGCGGTCTGATGTCCCACGAAGCGGACTCGCGATTCCATCCCGGCACGTACCGCTTCCTGCCGCAACCGCGTAATATCCTGCGGCTCGCCGCCGACGAGCACAATCATGAACGCCGGGTCGAGATGCTCGAGCGCGTCGATTAATGCACCGATATTACGTCCGGCAAACAACTGACCGGTATAGCACACGCAAACCGACTCTCTCGGGAGACGCAGCTCCTCTCGGAGTTGCTCGCGGCGGCTTGCAAACTCGCGGTAGCGCTCGACGTCGACGCCGTTACGCGCGACGACGATCCGCTCTGCGCCGACCCCGTTGCGCTGCAGCGCTTCGGCAAGCGCGACATTGATCGCGATGTAACCGGCGACGTGGGCGTCGAGGCCGGCATGGAAGTGGCCGGCCTCGTGAATCTCGACGAATACACTCGCACGCGTCCGGCGGCGGGCACGCGCCTCGAGAAGCATGTGCGTCAGACCACGATGCGGATGGCGTCCCAGGTAGACATCGCCATCGCTCGCGCGCGATGCGAATAACGAGACCGCGGCCTGCAGCGCCACGCGCGACAAGCGTTCTCCGGGTAGGCGTGCGGCGATCCGGCCGAACGGCAGCGCGAGGTGGCGCGGGACAGCGCTCAGACCATAGGCGAGTGGAATATCCGGGATCGCCACCGGCGAGCCGACGGCCTGATAGACCAGCGTCGCATCCACCCCGATCGCCTCGAACGCCACCGCCATTCGCGCCGTCTGCACGCTGGCGGCACGTCGATCGGGGAAGCCAATCAGCGCGAACTGAAACAGGCGCATGTCACGCGTGGCGCGCCAGCCACCGATCGGCGAGGATCGCCGCCCAGACTTTTTCGCCGTACCGTGACGGCGCCGGCTCGGTCACGCCCGGCCGGAACAACCCCGTTCGCGACTCACGCAGTGTCGTCTCGGCCCACTGCTGGTGCGCAACCACCCAATTGGTCATCGGCGCGCTGAAGCCGCGCTTCGGACGATCGATGATCGTGTCCGGAATCACACCGCGAGCCGCATCCTTGAGCAGGCGCTTCCCCACCGCATCACGCACTTTCTGGGCGCCGGGCAGCGGCACAATCCGTTCGACGAGCCGATGCTCGATCAAGGGCGGGCGCACTTCGAGCGAGGCCGACATCGACGCGCGATCGACTTTGACCAGGATGTCATCGGGCAGATAGGTTTTCAGATCGACGTACTGGAGGCGGGTCACCGGTTCGAGATCGTCGCGCCAGAACGCGCGGTAATGCCAATAGTCGTCGTAATCAGAGAAATCGGCGGACCACTCCGGCGCCAACCATGCCCGCTTCTCGGCGGGCGAGAACAGCTCGAGCCGCCGCGCGTACGAGTCGAACGTCGGGCGCGTCTCTGACATCCACGACGTGTAACGGTTGTAGCCGGCAAAAACTTCGTCGCCGCCGTCTCCGGAAAGCACTGCCTTCACGTGCCTCGCGGCGAGCCGCGACAGCACCGCAGTGGGCACTGCGGAGGCGTCCGCGAACGGTTGATCGAACGCGTCGAGAATAGTGTCCGGCCAGTCCGGCAGCGCGTCGCCGTCGGCGCGGCCTTCGTGATGGCTGGTGCCGAGCGCCGTGGCGAGGCTAGCGGCGAACGCCGTTTCGTTTCGCTCGACGACGTCGAAGCCCAGCGCGAAGCTTGGCAGTGCGGGCACAATCGCGGCCGCACAGGCCGCCACCATTCCGGAATCGATCCCGCCGCTCATCAGCACGCCGATCGGGACGTCGCTCGTCAGGTACTCGCCCACGGCGCCGGCGACGCCGAGACGCGTGTCGCTGATCGCCTCGGGCAGGGAAATGCGCCGGGTCCTGTTCACGGGGACGTCCCAATACTGTCGAATCCGAAAATCGTCCCGTTCGATCACCATCAGGTGACCCGGCGGCAGGCTGCGGATCGCCGCGTATCCGGTCTTGTCTCCGGGCATGCACGAGTAGGTGAAGTAGTCGAATAGCGCGGTGCGATCGATGCTTCGATCGATCCGTGGGTGCCGCAACAGCGCCTTGATTTCGGAGCCGAACGCGACGCGGTGGCGGGCGGCACTGTAAAACAGCGGCTTGACGCCCAGCCGATCCCGCACCAGCAGCACACGGAACGGCCTGCCATCGGCCGGGCGCCGATCGTACAGCGCAAAGGCAAAGAAGCCACTCAGGCGTTCGACGTGACCATCGCCCCACTCCTCGTAGGCGTGCACGATGACTTCCGAGTCGGACTGCGAGCGGAATCGATGGCCGAGCGCTTCGAGCTCGCGTCGCAGCGACAGGAAGTTGCAGATTTCGCCGTTGGCGATCACCCAGACGGTGCCGTCTTCGTTGGCCAGCGGCTGCATCCCGCCGCTGCCGGTGTCGATGATCGCCAGCCGGCGATGACCGAGCCCGACGCCATGCTCCGGCCACGCGCGCACTGCTGCGCCATCGGGCCCCCGATGCCCGAGGCTGTCGCGCATCGCGCACGTCACCGCCTCGGTGTCGCCGGCGCCGCGCTCGACGACACCGGCAATGCCGCACATCGATCGATCAGCCGCTTACGATTCGTTCCGACGCAGGAACGCGGGCACGTCGAGATCGAGATTGAGGTCGAACTCGCCGGACGCGGCCCCGTCCGCCGTCGGCACGTCGGCGCTGTTTTGCCCCACGGCGATCGCCTTCGGCTGCGCCAGCGGCAATTCGATCGGCGGCCGGCGCGTCAGCGTCGGTGTAATCCCCGGTCGCGATTGGAACGCGGGCGCGTCGCTGGCACGCACCTGATACGCGGTCATGTCGACCGGCGTCTGCATCGGCGCCGAGGCCGGCGTCGATCGGTCCGTGCGCACGTGCTCGAACCCGGTGGCGATGACGGTGATTTTGACCTTGTTGGCCAGCTTCGGATCGACGACGGCGCCGAAGATGATGTTGGCGTCTTCATGCGCGGATTCCTGGATGATGGTCAGCGCCTCGTTGACTTCCAGCAGCGACATGTCCGGCCCGCCCGTGACATTGACGATCACGCCGCGCGCGCCCTTCACCGACGCATCCTCGAGCAGCGGACTCGAGATCGCGCGATTGGCCGCATCGATGGCGCGCGTGTGGCCCTCGGCGATTGCCGTCCCCATCATCGCCACGCCCATCCCGGACATGATCGTCTTGACGTCGGCAAAGTCGAGATTGATCAGGCCCGGCACCAGGATCAGGTCCGAAATGCCCTGAATCGCCTGCCGCAGCACGTCATCCGCGGTCACGAACGCGTCGAGCATCGACGTGTTTCGATCGATCACGCTGAGCAGGCGCTCGTTCGGGATGGTGATGACCGTGTCGACGGCGTCGCGCAGCGCGTCGAGACCGAGTTCGGCCTGACGCGACCGCTTCCTACCTTCGAACTTGAACGGTTTGGTGACAACGGCAATGGTCAGCGCGCCGAGCTCGGTGGCGAGGCTGGCGATTACCGGGGCGGCGCCGGTGCCGGTACCGCCGCCAAGTCCCGTGGTGACAAACACCATGTCGGCGCCGGACAGTGCCTGGATCAGTCCGTCGGTGTCCTCGAGGGCCGCCTGCCGGCCGACATTGGGATCGGCGCCCGCGCCCAGCCCTTTCGTCAGCTTGCCGCCAATCTGGATCTTCACCGGCGCCGGGTTGGCTTTCAGCGCCTGCGCGTCGGTGTTGGCGACCATGAATTCAACGCCGGAAATGCCGGCCTGAACCATGCGCGATACGGCGTTGCTGCCGCCGCCGCCAACGCCAATCACTTTGATTCGCGCGCCCATGCGCGCTTCTTCATCGAGCGTCAACCGCAGCGATTCGAAGCCGTCCTGATCCATTTCGCCTCCTGATACCTGTCCCGACTAGAACCCGTGATGCTGTTCGCCAGCCAGCCCGCGACGCCTGCCGCGCGCTAGAAGAACTCCCTGAACACCGTCTTCAACCGCCCCATCACCCGGGTCAGCGCGCCGCCGCCCGCCGCCGCGGTCGCCGGTCCGCGGTGCCGTGCCGCATACAACACCAGCCCCACGGCGGTCGCGAATGACGGGTTGCTGACGTGATCGGCAAGGCCGCCGACGCCGACCGGCAGCCCGCGCCGAATCGGCAGATCGAAAATCTGCTCGGCGATTTCGCTCATCCCGTCGAGCTGCGCGCCGCCGCCGGTCAGCACCAGCCCGGAATTGAGCGACTTCTCGTAGCCGGCCTTGCTGATCTCGTCCCAAATCAGGTGGAACATCTCTTCGGCGCGCGGCTGGAGAATGTCGGACAGAATTCGCCGCGCCATCACGCGCGGACGACGGCCGCCGACGCTGGCGACTTCGATGGTCTCGTCTTCTTCGACCATCGACGACAACGCGCACCCGGCGCGGCGCTTCACCTTCTCGGCGTCGGGGATTGGCGTGCGCAGTCCGACGGCAATGTCGTTGGTGAAGTGATCGCCGCCGACGGCGATCACCGCGGTATGCCACAGACTGCCACGCTCGAAGATCGCCAGGTCCGCGGTTCCGCCGCCGATGTCGACGACTGCCACGCCCAGCTCTTTTTCGTCAGCGGTCAGCACGGTCTCCGACGCGGCCAGCTGACCGATGACGGTGTCCATCACCTCGACGCCGGCGCGATTGACGCACGCGACGAGGTTTTGCGTGGCCGTCTGGCTGCCGGTGATGATGTGCACGTTGACTTCGAGCCGTGCTCCGGTCAGGCCGACCGGCGCTCCGATACCTTCCTGCTCGTCGACGACGAAATCCTGCGGCAGCACGTGCAGGATTTCACGCCCGGCCGGCAGCGACACCGCCCGCGCCGCATCGATCGCGCGCCGCGCATCGTCTCGCGTCACCTCGCGGTTCTTGCCGGCGACCGCGACGACGCCGCGGCTGTTGAAGCCCTTGATGTGCGGGCCGCTGATCGCCAGCTGCACGGATCCGACTTCCACACCGGCCATCAGCTCGGCTTCCTCGATGGACTTCTTGATCGAGTCGACCGCGGCCTCGAGATTGACCACGACGCCACGCTTCAGTCCCTTCGAGTCGGTAACGCCAATGCCGATGACGTCGACGCCGCCCTCGTCCAGCAGCTCGCCGACGACCGTGCAGACCTTGCTGGTGCCGATGTCGAGGCCCACCACGTATCGTTCCTGTCGTGCCACGAATCCTCCGTTTACTTCCGGCCGCCGGGAACCGGCACCCGGGAACCGCCATCGCGGTGGTCATGCCGAGACCGCAACTCCGCCGATTTGCTTTCCGCCGCAGGCTTCCGTCTCACGGTAGCCGTCAGAAGCGCGTTCATTTCTTGGCCATCTGCTTCGCCGGGCGCACGTACAACCGTTCATCGAACCGCAGGTCCACGTAGTCGATCGTGGCCAGTCGTTCGCGGAGCGCCGGCGCGAGGTCGAGGTACTGCTGCAGCCTCGCCACGAAATCGCTATCGCCAAGCCGCAACAGGGCGGTGTCGTCATCCAACAGCACGACGGCGTCGTGCAGATCGGCGACATTTATCTGCGACACGCGTTTGAGCATTTCCGGGCGCGCTGTCAGTGCGGCGATGACCCGCGCGGCAAACTCGGCGCGAACGACGTCGACGATCGAACCGCCGTCCTGCGGCGAGGCGGCCAGGCCGTCGACAATCGGCAAGTCGATGTCGGCGTAGGCGGGGCCGTACTCGTCGACGATCACGCCCTTGGCATCGATCAGATACATCGCGGTACCCAGCCGGCCGATGGCGATTGGACGCCGTTCGCGGATCGCGACTTCGACGGTCGCCGGCAGCACCCGTCGGATCGTCGCGCTCTCGACCCACGGCGAGGCCAGCAGCGTCCGTTGCCATGCCTCGAGATCGACACCGAGGATGTTGCGGCCGCGCAAGCCCTCGACGATGGCCAGCACTTCGCCGGTCGACAGGCGCTCGTGGCCGCGCACGGTGATGTGGCTGACCTGCAGTGCCGGCGCCGCCGCAATCAGCGCGACGCTGCGATAACCGGCATAGCTGACGACCACGCCAAGCACCAGCAGGCGCGCGATGACCCACATCTGGCGCGACGCCGACATCCGTTTCCGCGCCGGCTTGACCTGCGCACGGCGGAACCGCTTGTCGGTCGCCGCCGATACCGCCGCCTGCGCGCTGCCCTGGCGAAGCCCGGCCATCAGTGGCGCTCCCTGCCATGACGGCGTTCGAGTTCCTCGACCAGTGTTGCGGCGAGGCTGCCGATCGAGCCGGCGCCGAGCGTAATCACCAGATCGCCAGGCCGCGCGAGATCGGCTACATGCGCGGCGACCGCATCCAGCTGGGCGACGACATGCGCCGGGGTCGACCGCGATCGATTGACCACGGCCGCTAGCGCTTCGATCGTCACACCCGGTATTGCTTCTTCACTGGCCGGATAGATCCCCGTCAACACCACTTCGTCGGCGTCGGCAAGAGCGACGCCGAACTCCCTCATCAGATCGCGGGTGCGGGTGTAGCGGTGCGGTTGAAACGCGACGACGATCCGTGCCGGCCTGGCCGCGCGCGCAGCGGCGAGGACCGCGGCGATTTCGGTCGGATGATGGCCGTAGTCGTCGATCACCGTGATGCCGTTGATCACGCCGCGCTTCTCGAAGCGCCGCTCGGCGCCTTTGAACTCCGACAGGGCGGCGGCGATTCGTGCGAACGGCACGTCCAGCTCGAGGCCGACCGCGATCGCCGCCAACGCGTTCTGCACCGAATGACGGCCGGGCACGGACAGCGTCAGCGTACCGAGCCTGTCGACGACGGTGCCGCCCCGCCGCTCGCGCCGCTCGATCGTCGAGGTCGAGCCAAATCCGTCCAGGCGGACGTCGACGGCGGCCAGATTCGTCTCCGGCGAGTCGATGCCGTAGCGAATCACGCGGCGCTTGAATTGCGGCACGATCTTGCAGAGCTCCGCATCGTCGGCGCACGCCACCACGGCGCCGTAAAACGGCGCCTTGTTGGCGAAGTCGATGAAGGCCTGCTGCAACTCGGCGAAGCTCCCGTATGCGTCCATGTGTTCGCGATCGACGTTCGTAATCACTGCAATCGACGGTGACAGCTTGAGGAACGAGCGATCGCTCTCGTCCGCTTCCACCACCATGTATTCACCGCGGCCGAGCCGGGCGTTGCTGCCAAATGCGCTCAACCGCCCGCCTATCACCGCCGTCGGATCGAGGCCGGCCCGTTCGAGCACCAGCGCCACCATCGACGTCGTACTGGTCTTGCCATGCGCGCCGGCAACCGCGATGCCGAACCGCAGCCGCATCAACTCGGCGAGCATCTCGGCGCGCGGAATCACCGGAATCCGCCGACGCATCGCCTCGGCGACCTCGGGGTTGTCCGCCCGCACCGCCGACGAATACACGACGACGTCCGCGTCGCCGACGTGTGCCGCGGCGTGTCCGGTGTGGACCGTCACACCGAGGGATTCGAGGCGCTCGGTCACCGACGATCGCTTCGCATCCGAACCGGACACCACGTACCCGAGGTTGGCAAGCAGCTCCGCGATGCCGCTCATGCCGATCCCTCCGATGCCGACAAAATGAATCCGCCGCGTCTTACCGAGCATGGCCAGCCTGTGCCAGCTGCTCGACGCGATCGGCAATGCGTTGCGCCGCATCCGGCCGCGCCAGCTGCCGCGCCGCCTGCGACATCCGCCGCAAGCGCTCCGGGTCGGCCATCAGCGCGCGCAACGTTTCCGGCAACACCGCCGCCAATTCGCGCTCCTCGATCACGATCGCCGCGCCGGCGCGCGCGAAGACGTCCGCGTTCTTGCGCTGGTGATCGTCGGCCGATGTCGGCAGCGGCACCAGGATTGACGGCGTGCCCGACGCCGCCAGCTCCGCCAGCGTGGTCGCCCCGCTCCTGCCAATCACCACGTCGGCCTGCTTCATCTCTCGGTCGACTTGGAAGATGAAGGCTTCGACCCTGGCTTCGACGGCGGCGCGTTGGTACGCGGTGCGCACCAAATCCAGATCGCGCTCGCCGGTCTGGTGGGTGATCGCAAGGCGTAGCCCGGCGGCTGCCAGCCGCGACGCTGCCGCCACCATGGCCACGTTGAGCGCGTGCGCGCCCTGAGAACCGCCAACGATCAGGACCCGTGCCGCATCACGCGGTGTGGTGAATCGATCATTCGCCTCCTCGTCCGTCGCCGGGAAAAACTCCGGGCGCACTGGATTGCCGGCGACAAATCCGGTGCGCGGAAAGTACGGCAGCGCGGCCTCGAAGTTGACGGCGGCGGCGCGCACGAAGCGCGCCAGCAGCCGATTGGTCACGCCCGGCAACGCGTTCTGCTCGAGCAGCATCGTCGGATAGCGGCGCATCGAAGCAATCGCCACGACCGGTCCCGCGGCAAAACCGCCGACGCCAATCACCACATCGGGATGGTGCTTGGACACGACCCGCCACGCATCGATCGCCGCGGCCGGCAGCAGCAGCACTCCGCGGAGCCGCTCGAGCCACGACTTCGTTTTCAAACCGGCGACGCGGATCAGATCCAGTTGAAACCCTTCGCGCGGGACGACGCGGGCCTCGATGCCGTGCGCGGTGCCGACAAACGACACCAGCGTCGCCGGATCGCGGCGCATCAATTCGCGCGCCAGCGCAATTCCCGGGTACAAATGGCCGCCGGTGCCGCCGCCTGCGATGAGAATGCGCACCGGTCACGCCGCTCCCGTCTCCACCTGCGCATGCTGCGAAATGTTCAGCAGGACGCCGATCGCCAACAGGTTGATCAACATCGAAGAGCCGCCATTGCTGACGAGCGGCAGCGGAATCCCCTTGGTCGGCAGCAACCCGAGGACGACGCTGATGTTCACGAACGCCTGCAGGACCAGCATCATCGTGATGCCGAGCGCGAGATACGCGCCGAAACTGTCCGGCGCGCGCATCGCCGTGCGCAAGCCGCGCCAGGCGATCACGCAGAAGCACAACACCACCATCGACGCGCCCATCAGACCGGTTTCCTCGGATATCACCGCGAAGATGAAGTCGGTAAACGGCTCGGGCAGGTAGAACAGCTTCTGCACACCGCTCATGAGGCCCTTGCCGAACACGCCGCCGGTGCCGACCGCGATCAGGGACTGGATGATCTGGAAGCCGTCTCCGAGGGGATCAGCCCACGGATCCATGAACGTGAGCAGACGCCGGCGCCGGTAATCGGCCTGCATCAGGATCACGTACAACGCTGGCAACGCCAGCAGCGCGGCGCCCAGCAAGTAGCGATAGCTGATGCCGGCGGCGAACACCATCACGGAGACGACCGCCAGGAGCGACACCGCGGTGCCGAAATCGGGCTGCAGCAGGATCAATCCGACCAGCACGGCGACGATCAGGCCGATCGGCAACAGCGAATAGCCGACGTCGTTGATGCGGTGCCTGCGGCGCTCCAGGACCAGCGCGGTGAACAGAATCGCCGCCATCTTCGCCAGTTCGGAAGGCTGGATGCCGAACCCGCCGATGCCGAACCAGCGCCGCGTGCCGTTGATCGGGCGCGCGAACAGCACCGCGACGAGCATGAACCCGACCACCGCGAGCATCAGCCAGATCACGCGATCGTTGCGATAGGTGCGGTAGTCGATGCGCATCACGATCGACAGCACTGCCACCCCAATCACCGCCCACATGATCTGCCGCGAGACGAACAGATACGGCTGCTGAAAACGCTCCAGCGCCACGAGCGCCGAAGCGCTGTAGACCATGACGACGCTGGCGCAGATCAGCGCCAGGGTCGCCAGGAACAGCCACTTGTCGCTTTGTAGTTTCCTTGCCATACTCCTCCGCCCGGCCACCGCCGGGCACCACTACCGTCGATGCGCACCGCGGGCACTAAAGTTCGACCGCGATCCATCGATAAACCAGGTGCGCGTCGCAAGCAGTCAGTAGTCGCCAGTCGATCAGGGAATTCGGACACCAGCCTCGCAGACCGGGGCAGCCTGCGCTCCCAGCGACCAGCTCCAAATTGCCGCCAACCGGCTGACGACTACTCACTGCTTCCGCCTTCGCTCGCCCATCACCCAGTGAGCGTCGACGGACAAGCCCCTCCAGAGCTCACGCCTCGCTAATCAGCTTCTGCACCTCTTTTTTGAACTGGCGGCCGCGATCCGCGTAATCGGCGAACATGTCGAAGCTCGAACACGCCGGCGCAAGCAGCACCACGCCATCAGGAGCCGCCAGGTCCCAGGCCTGCCGCACCGCGTCGGCGAGCGTGTCCGCGTCGACTACCGGCACCACGTCTATCAGGGCCTGCCGCACCAGCGGCCTGGCCTCGCCGATGGCGACGACCGCGCGCCCGTGCGCCCGCAGCGGCGCCGCGAGATCCGTGAACTCGCCGCCCTTGTACTTGCCGCCGATGATCGCGACGACCTTGTCGAAGCTCTCGATCGACTTCGCGGCCGCGTCGATGTTGGTCGCCTTCGAGTCGTTGATGAAGCGCACGCTGCCTTTGGTGGCGACGAGCTCCATCACATGTTCGAGGCCGTGAAAGCCTGCGAGCGCCTGCGCGAGCGACGCGCCGCCGGCGCCGGCGAGGTGGCTGATCGTCGTCGCCGCGACGACATTGCTGAGCATGTGGCGGCCATGCAGATGCACGGCTGCGACCGGCAACAATGGGATGGCGCCTTCGGACGTGCGGTGCCAGACAAAGCCGCGCCCGACATGCACGTCGGCGGCGACGTCCTCGACGCTGTAGGTGACGAGCCGCCCGCGCACTTTCGATGTCATCGCTACCGCCTCCGTGCTGTCCGCGTTAACGACCGCCCAGTCGTCTGCGCGCTGATTGGCGAAGATCCGCATCTTGGCGGCCGCGTAGGCGGCTTGGTCAGGATGCCGATCGAGGTGATCGGGTGAGAAGTTGAGCAGCGCCGCGATCCACGGCCGAAAGCGGTCGGTGGTTTCGAGCTGGAAGCTGCTGGCCTCGATGACGTGCACCGTGTCCGCCGTCGACGCGTCGACCTGCGCGCTGACCGGCAGCCCGATGTTGCCGCCGACCAGGACGCGGCGGCCGGCGGCCTCCAGCATTCGGCCCACCAGCGTGGTGGTCGTCGACTTGCCCTTCGTGCCGGTAATCGCGACGATCGGGCCACGCAGCCAACGCGAGGCGAGCTCCAGCTCGCCAATCACCGGAACACCGGCGGCCCTGGCGAGCACGACCTCCCGCATTTCCAGCGGTACCCCGGGACTCATCACGATCAGATTCGATGATGTGAAGGTGCGGGTGTCGTGGCGACCGAGCTCGAGGCGGATGCCGGCGCTGCGCAACTCGGCCTCCTGCGGGATCTGCTGCTTGGCGTCGGTGAGCGTCACAACCGCGCCGCGACTGGCCAGCAGCTGCGCCGCGGCGACACCACTCCTCGCCGCGCCGACCACCAGCACGCGCTGCCCGCTGACCGAAAAGTCCGTTGCCGTCATCGCAGTTTCAATGTCGTCAAACTGAACAGCGCGAAAATGATCGCGACGATCAGAAAACGCGTGATCACCTTGGGCTCGGCCCAGCCGCTCAGTTCAAAGTGGTGATGCAAAGGCGCCATCTTGAAGATGCGCTTGCCGCGCAGCTTGTAGGAACCGACCTGCAACACGACGGATGCGGCTTCCAGCACGAACACCCCGCCGACGATCACGAGCAGCAATTCCTGCTTGATCAGGATGGCGACGGTGGCGATGGCGCCGCCAAGCGCCAGCGATCCGACGTCGCCCATGAAGATCTCAGCGGGGTGCGCGTTGTACCAGAGAAACCCCAGACTGGCCCCGACCAGCGCACCGCAGAACACCGTCAGTTCCGCGGCCGGCTCGAAGCGGACCAACAGGAGGTATTCCGCGAACACGCGGTGGCCGGTGACGTAGGCCAGCGCGGTGAAGGCGGCCGCGGCGACCGCGAACGTGCTGATCGCGAGGCCGTCAAGACCGTCGGTGAGGTTGACGGCGTTGCTCCAGGCGGCGAGGAAGAACGCGGCAAACGGCACATACAACCAGCCGATATCGGGGATCAGCTGCTTGAAGAACGGAAAGATCAGCCGCGTGTTGTAGACATTCAGGCTCGCGAGCCACATCAACAACAGCCCGAGCAACAGGCCGGCTAATACCTGCAGGCCAAATTTGTAACGGGGCGCGAGGCCCCCGGACGAGCGGCGGGTTATCTTCAAGTAATCGTCGAGAAAGCCGATGCCGCCGAACACGGCGGTCGTGACAACGGCGATCCACACGTAGATGTTGGTGAGGTCCGCCCACAACAACGTCGGCAGCAGCGCCGCCACCAGAATCAACAGTCCGCCCATCGTCGGCGTCCCCGCTTTGGCGCGATGCGACTCCGGACCCTCATGCCGGATCACCTGGCCGATCTGGAAGTCGCGCAGACGGCGGATCAGCCATGGCCCCATCACCAGACTGATGACGAGCGCCGTCATGCTCGCCGCCGCGGTGCGGAACGTGATGTAGCGGGCCACGTTCAGCACCGAAAACTGCGGGTAAAGCGACATCAGCAGGTGATACAGCATCAGCCGAACACCGTCGTCAGCCGTTCGACGATCACATCGGTGCGGACCCCGCGCGAGCCCTTGACCAGCACGACGTCGCCAGACGTGACCTGCTCTGCGATCGCCGCGGCCGCGGCGTCGCTGTCGGAAAAGTGCCGGACCGCGCCGGCAGGCAGGCCGGCCTCGATGGCGGCTTCGCCGAGCGCACGCGCAGGGTCGCCGCCAACGGTGAAGAGTTTCGACAAACGGCTGTTCGCCGCGACGCGTCCGCAGTCACGGTGCAGCGACTCGGACAGCTCGCCGAGCTCGAGCATTTCGCCGACCACCGCAATGCGCCGCGCGCCCCAGGAGCGCGCGACGACGTCGAGCGAACGCTGCAGCGCTGAGGGGCTCGAGTTGTAGGAATCGTCGATGACCGTCACGCCCTTCGGCAGGCGCAGCACGGCGGCGCGGCGTGACGACGGCTTCAGCGCAGCCACGCGTGTGGCAATGGTCTGTAGATCGACGCCCAGTTCGAGGGCGACCGCTGCCGCACACACCACGTTGAGCAAGTGGCCGCGGCCAAGCAGCGGCACTTTGAGGTCGCATGCGGCGGTGCCGGCCACCAGTCGCGCGCGCGACCCATCGAGACCAAGGTCCTCGACGTCGACGGCGCGCACGTCGGCGCCGGGCGAGGTGCCAAACGTGATCGTGCGGCCATGGAAGCGCCCGACCCGTGACATCACTCGCGGATCGTCGGCGTTGGCGACGAGCAGCGTCGCTGCGTCGCTGTCTTCCAGGATCTCGGCCTTCGCCTCGGCGATTGCGTCAGCGGAACCGAAGTGGCCGATGTGCGCTTCTCCGACGTTCGTCCACACGCGCACCTCCGGCGTCGCGATCTCGACCAACGTCCGAATTTCGCCGGCGTGATTCATGCCCAGTTCCATCACCGCCACTTCCGCCCCGTGCCGCAACTCGAGCAGCGACAGCGGCAGCCCGAGGTGGTTGTTCAAGTTCCCGACGTTCTTCACGACCCGATACCGCGCGTCAAGCAGCTCGGCGATCGTGTCTTTGGTGGTGGTCTTGCCGGCACTGCCGGTGATCGCCACCACTTTCGCTTCCGACTTCCGTCGCACGTGACGCGCCAGGTCCTGCAGCGCGCGGGTGGTGTCCCCCACCTCGATCACGAACGACTCGTTGTCCTCGCCGAGCGTGACCGGCCGGCTGACCACCAGTCCCGCGGCGCGGCGCTTCGACGCCGCCGTCGCGAAGTCGTGGCCATCGCGGCCGGCGACAATCGCGAAAAACAGATCGCCGGTCGCCAGGGTGCGCGAGTCGATCGAAAACCCGGTCACATACCGTTCTGCGTCCCCCTCGACCAGCCGGCCGTTGATCGCCGCCGCGATCTCCGCCGCGCTGAGCGCGATAGCTGCTGCCACGTCAGGCCTGTGCCGTCCCTGGCCGCCGCCGTTTCGCCAGCGCCATGCGCGCCGCCTCACCATCGTCGAAAGGCAGCACGCGATCGCCGATCTGCTGATACTTCTCGTGGCCCTTGCCGGCGATCAGCACCACGTCACCCGCTGTCGCGACGCCGATCGCGCGGTCGATGGCGGCGGCGCGGTCGACGACCGCCATCACCAATGGCGCGCGCGTCGACGCCTGCGTGCCCGCGGGGATGCCGCGTTCGATCTCTTCGATGATGCGCGCCGGATCTTCCGAACGCGGGTTGTCTGAAGTGATGACCACGACGTCGCTCAGGCGCGCCGCGACCATGCCCATCAACGGCCGTTTGGTGCGATCGCGATCGCCGCCGCAGCCGAATACGGTGATCAGCCGTTTCGCCGAAAGCGGCCGCGCCGTCTCGAGCAGATTGCGCAGCGCATCGTCGGTATGGGCGTAATCGACGACGACCGTCACGTCGTCCGCCGGCTCGGATACGACCTCGAAGCGCCCGGGTACGCCGGCGAGACTGGCGATGCCGCGCTCAACCGCGTCGACCGGCACGTCGAGCGACAACGCGGCGGCCGTCGCGGCAAGGATGTTGTAGACGTTCGGACGGCCGACAAGCCTGGAGGCAATGTGAACGATGCCTTTCGGAGTGCGAATCTGGAAACGCAGCCCGGACAACGTCATGTCGATTGTCGACGGCGTCACATCGGCAGTCGCGTTGATCGCGTAGGTCAACGAGCGGCGGCAGATCTCGACAAGTGATGCGCCTCGCGGATCGTCCAGGTTGATCACACCCGCGGCGTCCGCCGGCAGCAGCTCGAACAGGCGCCGCTTGGCGGCGAAATACGCTTCCATATCCTCGTGAAAGTCGAGGTGGTCGCGGGTCAGGTTGGTGAAGACACCCCCGGCGAAGCGCATGGCGTCGACGCGTTTCAGCGACAACGCGTGCGAAGACACTTCCATCACCGCCGAGTGGCAACCCTGCATCAGCATCTCGCGCAGCAGCTGCTGCACGTCCGGCGCTTCCGGCGTGGTCCGCGACGCTTCGCGGTCTTCGCCACCGATGCGGTAGGCGACCGTTCCGAGCATGCCTGCGCGCAAACCGGCGGCATCGAGGATCGATGCGAGCAGGTACGAAGTCGTGGTCTTGCCGTTAGTGCCGGTCACGCCGATGACGGGCATTTGGCGGCTTGGATGGCCGAAGAACCGGTCGGCGAGGAGGGCGAGCGCCAGTCGTGCGTCGCGAACCGTGACCCACGGCACCGTGCCTCGCTCCGGGCGCGCCGATTCCGACACGATCGCGCGAGCGCCGCGCGCGACCGCCTGATCGGCAAAGGCATCGCCGTCCGCACGGAGTCCTTTCAGCGCCACGAACACCGCACCCGGCACCACACGCCGCGAGTCGTAGGCGATCGCCGTAACGGGCGTGCCGGCATCGAGCCCCGCGGGGGGCGTCTCCACCGCCACCTCGCGCAGGGTGTCCATCACGTCGCCCAGGGTCAACGCGGTTCTCCAGTGGCGGCAGCCTTTGTATCCAACGGCTTCACCAGCGATGCGGGACGCCGATCGAGGATCAGCGTGCAGGTCGCGCCGGACTCGAACGGCGAGCCGGCAGGCGGATGCTGCTCGACGACCATGCCCTCGCCCTGCATGCGCGCGGTCATCCCGAGGCGGGCCAGCTCGCGCAGCGCGTGGCGCGCGCTCATGCCGCGCAGATCGGGCAGGCCGGTGTCGGCCATGTTCACGGGCATCGCCACGACCGTTGGCGTGCCAACGGCGGCAGCGGGCGTGACGACACTCTCCTGATTGCGCGCCACCAGCACAGGCGGCGCCGGATTGATCGTCGGCGTCACGCCGATGTGCCGCATGCTCGCGTCGGCAATGCGTTTGAAGATCGGTGCGGCGATCGCGCCGCCGGTGTCGCCGCCGGCTCGCGGCGAATCGACCATCACGATCACCGTCAGCACCGGATTTCGCGAAGGGACGAAGCCGACAAACGACACGTTTTGCTGCGAGGCCGAGTAGCGGCCGTTCACGAGTTTGTCGGCGGTGCCGGTCTTCCCGGCCACGGTGTAGTTGACCAGCCGGGCGGCTTTTGCGGTGCCGTCGGTGACCACCTTCTCCATGATCGCGGTCAACGTCGCCGCGGTCTCCGGCAGGATCGCGCGGCGCACCGCCCGTGGCGGGACGACGGTGCGTTGGCTGCCTTTGATCACCGCGCGCACCACGTGCGGTTCGTACAACGTGCCGCCGTTGGCGATGACGCTGGCGGCGGCGGCCATTTGCAGGGGCGTCACGCCGACCTGGTAGCCCATCGACACCGAGGCCAGCGCGCTGTCGTTCAATTTCGAAGGATCCCAGACGATGCCGGGACTTTCGCCCGGGAAGTCCGGAGACGACGGTCGTCCAAAACCGAATCGGCGCACGTAGAGGCCCATGCGCTCGGCGCCGATCCTCAACCCGACCTTGATGGCGCCGACGTTGCTCGACTTCACCATCACATCGGTGAAGGACAGCGGACCGTAGCGGTACATGTCGTCGATGACGCGGCTGCCGAACCGAATCATGCCGGCCGACACGTCGATGACGTCGTCCGGCTTCACGACGCCTTCTTCGATGGCGGCCGACGCGGTGACGAGCTTGAAGGTCGAGCCGGGCTCGTAGAGATCCTGAACCGCGCGATTGCGGCGCGCGATCTCGGGAGCCGTGCTGTAGTCGTTCGGATTGAACGTCGGATAACTGGCCATCGCCAGGATCTCGCCGCTGTGCGGATCCATGATCACGGCCGTGCCGCCGTCGGCGCGCGCGGCTTCAACGCCGGCGCGCACTTCGCGCTCCGCGATGTGCTGCAGCTGCTCGTCGATGGTCAGCTCGATCGAGCCGCCCGCGGTCGGCGAGCGTTCGAGGCGGCTGAAGACCTGGCGACGCGCGTCGGTCTGCACGAGCAGCTTGCCTTCGCGCCCGCGCACCGTCTTGTCGTAGGTCGCTTCGAGGCCGCCGAGCCCGACGTTGTCGGTACCGACGTAGCCGAGCACGTGCGCGGCCAGCTCCCGGTTCGGATAGAAGCGGCGGCTTTCCTTGCGAAACGCCACGCCCGGCAGGCCGAGCGCCGCGACCCGCTCGGCCTGCAGCGGCGTAGCGCGCCGGCGCACATACGCGAAGGCGCGGGGCTGGGCCAGCCGCTCGCGCAGTTCGTCGCGCATCTTGCTGGTGCAATCCGCGAGCGCCTCACACAACGCCCCGGCCGCGGTCGATGGATCGTCGATCTCCGTGGGCACTGCATAGATGGTGTCGGCGTCGACGCTGTAGGCGAGCAGGCGGCCGTGGCGATCGTAGATCTCGCCACGCTTCGCAGGTGCCACGACCGTGCTCATCTGCTGGCGGTCGGCGCGTGCGACCAATTGATCGTGCTGCATGACCTGCAGGACGACCAGGCGTGCCTCGATGCCGACCACCCAGAGTACAAGCACCGCCGCGGCCACCAGGAGGCGGCTTTTCAACACGGAGCGCCAGTTCGGGTCAGGCTGCTGGGACACGCAACATTTCCGAGAATCGTCAGCGCGACGCCACGACCGACGTCGCCGGCGGGGGACTCGATGTCACGCGCTCGAGCACGACCGCTTCGCCGTCCGCCGGCGCGACCATGCCGAGCCGTTCGGTGGCGAGCTTCTCGATGCGTTGCGGCGATCGCAGCGTCTCCATCTCGAGCCGCAGGTGGCGGTTGATGTCGCTCTCCGCGGCGCGATCGCGCTGCATCTGCTCGAGGCGGTAGCCATGCCGCAACAGCTCGAAATGCTGCCAGGCGGAAAACAGCAGCACGAGCACCAGCACGACGCCGATGCCGAGCGATTGCCAGAGATCGCGAAGCCGGCGTTCGTCGACTTCGCGCACGATCTGGTTGTTGCGGAAGTCCTTGCGAATTTCGTATTCGAAGGTTCCTGCCTTGTCCATATCCCCCCCCTAACGAACCCGAACGGCGCCGCGCAGTTTCGCGCTGCGCGCGCGCGGATTGACCGCGGCTTCGGCATCCGACGCGACGATCGGATGCTTCGTGAGCAACTCGATCCGTGCGTCCTCTCCGCGGCTCAAGGCGCGGAGCGTGTGTTTCACCAGCCGATCCTCGAGCGAGTGAAACGCGATGACGGCGATCCGCCCGCCGGCCTGCAGCCTCGCCACGGCTGAGCCGATAAACGAATCGAGCCCGTCCAGCTCGCGATTGACCCAGATCCGAAGCGCCTGGAAGGTGCGCGTCGCCGGATCGATCCGCTGCCATCCACGCGCGGCGACGGCGCGCCGCACAATCTCCGCGAGGCGCCCCGTCGTCTCGATGCGCGCTTCCTCACGAGCCCGCACGATCGCCCGGGCCACCTGCCGCGAGCGCCGCTCTTCGCCGAACTGGAAGATCGCGTCGGCGAGCTCGCGCTCATCCGCGCGGTCGATCAGTTCCGCCGCGGTCTCGCCCGTTGTGCGGTCCATCCGCATGTCGAGCGGCTCATCGCGGCGAAAACTGAAGCCGCGGCCCTCGGCGTCGAGCTGCATCGACGAGACGCCAAAATCCGCCAGCACCCCCGACACGTCACCGACGCCCTCCGCGTCGAGCACGCTCGCCAGCTCGCGATAGTCCGCATGGACGAACGTGACGCGCCCGCCGAACGGTGCCAGCGCCTCCCGCGCGATCGCCAGCGCATCGACGTCGCGATCGATGCCGATCAGCCGCGTCGCGCCGCGCTCGAGCAACATCCGCGCGTGGCCGCCAAGGCCGAGCGTGCAATCCACGAACACGCCGCCGCGCTCCGGCTGCAGCAGCGACCGCACTTCGTCGACGAGAACCGGAACGTGCGTCGGTTCTGCCAATCGCTAGATCCCGAAGCCGGAAAGCTCCTTGGCGTCCGCGTCGGTGAACGGTTCCGCCGACAACTTCGCGACCAGGCGCTCGTGGTTCCACACCTCGAGATAACTCTGCTGCCCGAGCACGTCGACATCGCCCGTGATCTGGGCGCTGTCCCGCAGCCGCTGCTGGATGACGACGCGACCCTGTGAATCGAGCTCCGCGACCTGGCCGTAAAAGTTCACGCGGTCGAGAAACCGCAGCCGCGCGGGATTCGTGGAGGGGACCTGTGCCAGCCGCTGTTCGATGGCGGCCCACACCGGCATGGGGTAGATGCGCACGGACTGCCCCGTCAGGCTCGTGACGAACAGTTCCGGGCCGTGATCTTTTTGAATCACGGCGCGAAAAGCGTTCGGAACCTTGAGCCGTCCCTTATCATCAATTTTCGCCGGCGCGTTGCCTCGCAGCACGCCGTTGAATCCACTTTGCTCCACAAAAATCCACTGAGATAGTAGAGACAGGCTCTGGTGTTGTCAACGTCGAACTGCGTTAAACGATTGACAGAGTAGGCGTTACGCTTTTTGTTCGCCAACAATTCGAACCCCCGTCAAATTTTTGACTACCACATCTTCGATGGGGCGAAAGCGCGGCGACACCGCGTGCTACGATTGCCGTTTCAAGTCAGAGGATTTTCTTCGCATGCTGCACGCCGCGCTGATCGGCTTCCCTTCCACCGGAAAATCCACGCTTTTTCAGTTGATGACCAGCGCCAAAGATGCGCCGCGCGGCAAGGGCGATACGGCGATCGGCATATCCAAAGTGCCGGATGAACGGCTGTCGAAGCTGACGGCCATCTTCAACCCGAAGAAAACGGTCCCGGCGACCATCGAATTCACGGACATGATTGCGCCCGGCCGCAGCGGCGCGGCGGCATTGGTCGACGTCGCCGGCTACAAGAGCGCCGACGCATTGGTGCATGTCGTGCGCGCCTTCCGCGATCCGTCGGTGCCGCATCCGGCAGGATCCGTCGATCCGGCGCGCGACGCGCAGGCGATGGAGGACGAATTGATCCTCGCCGACCTCGGCGTTGTCGAGCGCCGGCTCGAGCGAATGGAGAAGGATCTCAAGAAGAACAAATCCGCGGAGCTCGAAAAGGAGCGCGAGCTGTTGCTGAAATGCAAGGCCGCGCTCGAGAACGGTCAGCCGCTGCGCGCGCTCGGATTGGCCGGCGAAGATCTGCGCCGACTGCGCGGCTTCCAGCTGCTCTCGGCGAAGCCTTTGCTTGTCGTCATCAATCTCGACGAGGCGGACGCGGAAGCGGCGGCCAGCGTGGAGCGCGCCGCGGACGTCACCGGCATGAAGGCCTTTCTCTCGCGCGAAGGCACGCGCGCCGTGCCGCTGTGCGCGAAGATCGAGCTGGAGATCGCCGCGCTGGAGCCGGCGGATGCGGACGCCTTCCTCGAGGACATGGGGCTCGGCGAGTCGGGGCTCGATCGCGTGATTCGCGCCAGCTACGATCTGCTCGGCTACATGTCCTTTCTCACCGTCGGCGAAGACGAGTGCCGCGCCTGGTCGATTCGGCGCGGCAGCAGCGCGCTCGAAGCCGCCGGCGAAATTCACAGCGACATTCAACGCGGGTTCATCCGTGCCGAAGTCGTCGCCTACGACGCATTCATGGCGCGCGGCTCGATGGCCGCGTGCCGTGACGCCGGCGAGCTCCGCCTCGAGGGCAAGGACTACGTCGTGCAGGACGGCGACATCATCAACTTCCGCCACGCCACCTGACGATGGCCGCGCCGGAGTCCGTCACCGTCGTCGTCCCGGCATTCAACGAAGGCGCGAGCATCGGCGCCGTGATCACCGAATTGCGCGCCGCCGCGCCCTGGCATGAGGTGCTGGTGATCGACGACGGCTCGAGCGACGATACCGCGCAGGCGGCGGCCGCGGCCGGCGCGCGCGTCGTGCGCCATCCCTACAACAAGGGCAACGGCGCGGCGGTCAAGACCGCGATTCGATCGGCGCTCGGCGAGTGGATCGCGATCGTCGACGGCGACGGCCAGCACCAGCCCGCCGATGCGCTGCGGCTGATTTCGCGGCTGGGCGACTACGATCTG
>DASPNQ010000250.1:0-25962 GCA_035626435.1 Vicinamibacterales bacterium | reverse complement strand
ATGTAGAGCAGCGTCTTCAACGACCCGCCGATCAACCGCGCCGGCACGTCGTCGTTCTCGAGCGTCTCGACCCGCACGCCGGGTGGGACAGGCTCCGGCGCGCGGTGCTGGTAGAACGAGGGCCCGTCGACGCCGTTCGGCAGACGCTTCATGACCAGCGGCCGGTTGTCGATCACCGGCAGGATGTAGGGCGAGATTTTCGCGTAGTAACGAATCAGGTCGCCCTTGGTTTTTTTCACCGCGGGCCAGAACACCTTGTGAAGATTGGTGACTTCGAGCGTGTCACCGTCGGGCAGTGTGAGCCGCCCGTTCTTGCGCGTGCGTTCGAATTCGTCCAGCTGCGCGACGATCGCGTCAATGGCGCCGCCGGAGGTGTTGGACGCCTTCGCCGCGACCGGCAGCGTCACCGCGGCCGCCGGCTTGTCTTCGCGAAGACCCAGATAAGCGGGATGACGCAACCGGCCATCGTCCGTGATTTCGGTGTATCGCACTTGCGCGACGAGGTGCGGCTTCACCCAATGCGGCTTGCCTTTCGCCGACAACAGCTTCGGCTTCGGGTTGAACGGGCTCTCCGTCGTCTCCAGCTTCTTGAGCAATTTCATGACGCGCTCGAGCTCCGCGCCGCTGAAGCCCGTGCCGACTTCGCCGGCGTAGCGAAGACCTCCTTCGTCGTGCGCGCCGAGGATCAGCGATCCAAAGTGCACGCGGGCGCCGCCGGGATCCGTCCATCCGGCGATCACAAATTCGTCCTGCTTGTTGAGCTTGTACTTCATCCACTCGGGACTGCGCTTGGCGGAGCGGTACGGCGACCGCGCCAGCTTCACCATCAATCCTTCCCAATTCTCGTCGGTCGCCTGCTTCAACAACGCTTTGCCGTTGCCGACCGACTGCGTGGTCAGGCGGACTCGATCGTTGGGCGGCGGGTATTTCTGGAACAGCGCTTCGAGGCGCTTCCGCCGATCGATCAGCGGCAGCTGCCGCAGGTCATCGTCGCCGTCGCGCAACAGATCGAATGCGATGAAGGCCGCAGGGGCCTGATCCGGCGACAGGATCGGTTTTCGCGACGTAAATCCGGGAACGGTGATGTGAATGCGATGCTGAAGCTTTTGAAACCCCGTGGGCCGGCGGCGCGCATCGAGCGCGACGATCTCGCCGTCAAGCACGACCGGCGTTTTGCGCTTCTTCAGCCACGCCGCGATCCCATCGACGATGTCGGGGAACTGCGCCGTCTTCTCGTTGCCATTGCGGGACCAGAAGCGCACGGCCGGCCGTGGCGTCGACGGCAGCACTTCGACAATCGCGCGAATGCCATCGACTTTCGGCTCATAGACGCAGGCAGGATCGTCGAGCCGCGGCAGTGACGACGGCAGCGTCGCCAACATCGGTCGAAGATCTTTGGCTGAGAACATGCCGCCGCTTCCAGTCCTGGTCCTAGTCCTATTCCCTAATTCCTAATCCCTATTTCCTAACTCGCATACCGATCGTCGAACCACGGTTCGGCGGTGTCGGAGTAGCCGCGTTCTTCCCAGAAGCCCGGCTTGTTGCCGGCGAGAAACTCGATCTTCCGGATCCATTTCGTGCCCTTCCACGCGTACAGCTTTGGGGTGATCATCCGACACGGGCCGCCGTGCTCCTGAGGCAGCGGTTGTCCTTCCCAGGTGTGCACGAGGAGCACGTCATCTTCGATCGCGCGTGCCAGTGGCAGGTTTGTCGTGTATGGAATCCGCGTGCCCGGCATGTGGTCATAGCCGGTGCACAACACATGCGTCGCGTCCGGCGCGGGTACGGCCAGCTCCGCAATCGTCCGAAACCGTACGCCTCGCCAGTTGTTGTCCATCCGGCTCCAGGTCGTCACGCAATGAAAGTCGCTGATGTCGTCGACCTGAGGGAGGTCGAGAAACTGCGGCCACGTCAGCGTGAACGGATTCTCACATCGCCCCGTGACGTCGAGCCGCCATGCGTCGAACGAAATTTCGGGCACGTCGCCAAGATCGAGGACGGGCCAATTCGGTACCTGACGCTGACCGATCGGCAGCTTCGGCACGCCGTGCCTGTTGAGCGGCCCGGTGCCCTCGGGGACGCGCCCTTCGAAGGCGGGGATGATGCGATGCTGTCGGAGCTGCCGCTGCCGTTCGAGATAGCGTAGCCGTTTGTCGACGAGCGATTCCTGCATGCTGAAGGCGCCTGACTCCTTCGATCGATCTTCCCCGATCTGCGTGAAATACGCCAACGGTGGCGACCCCTAGTATCATCTGCCCATGGGCTTCGAGTTCGTGGTCCGCGCCGGCAAGGAAGAGGGGCGGACGATCGTGGTCAGCCCGGGCCAGACCATCACGCTCGGCCGGCTCAAAGGGTGCGACGTCGTGGTCGATGACGAAGCCGCGTCGCGCCGGCACTGCACGATCACCGCCCGCGAGGACGGATGCGCCGTTGCCGATTTGCAATCAGCCAACGGCACATTCGTCAATGAACGTCGCATCACCACCGCCGAACTCGCAAAAGCAGACAAAATTCGCATCGGCTCGACGGTGCTCGAGCTGCTCGATACCGACGCGCAGCCGGCCGGGCGCACAGCCCACGGTTCGACCTCGCTGAGCATCGTCGAGATGCGCAGCAATACGCTGGTGCAGCGCGCCGTCGACCCGACGCGTCTCGAATTCCTGTCTCAGGTTTATAAGCGCAAGGACGAAGCGCAACTGCTCGAGTCGGCGCAGAAATATCTGACGACGCTCCATAAAGTGTCGGATCTGCTGTCGCGCGCGTCGAGCGTCGAGGCGCTGTTCGATTCGATCCTCTCCGCCATCCTCGAGGTCAGCGGCGGCGATCGCGCCGCGATCCTGATGCGCAACAAGGACAGTGGCCAGGTCGACTTGATGGCCGTCCGCACCAAGGACGGCAAGGCATCGGGCGAAGTGAAAGTGTCGCGGTCGGTCGTCAACGACGTGCTCGAGAAGGGCATGTCCGCGTTCACGGACGACGCCCTTGCGGATGAGCGGTACGTCGGAGGCGAAAGCATCGTCCGTCAGCGGATTCGCTCGGTGATGTGCGCGCCGATGCGTACGACCGACGAAATCCTCGGCGTGCTCTACGTCGACAGCCAGATTGCGCGTGAGTTCAGCGCGGCGGAGCTCGAGCTGTTAGCGGCGGTGGGCAATCAGGCCGGCATCGCGCTGCATCGCGCCCGGCTGATGGCCGACGTCGAGCGGTTGTTCTTCGACGTCATGAAGGCGATCGCGTCGCTGATCGACGCCAAGGACGGCTACACCCACAAGCATTCCGAGCGGGTCGCCGCCTTCGGCGTGAAGCTGGCGAGGCATCTCGGCTTCGACGCGGACAGCCGCGCGGTCGTCGAGTTGTCGGGCCTGCTGCATGACGTGGGCAAGATCGGCGTGCCGGACGCGATCCTCAACAAGCCTGGCAGACTCACGGACTCCGAGTTCCAGGAAATGCGGCGTCATCCGCTGCACGGCGCGCGCATCCTCTCGAACATTCAGAGCGACAAGGTCGTCAGCTTGCTGCCGGGTGTGAAGTACCACCACGAGCGGTGGGACGGCAGCGGCTATCCGGAGGGTCTCAAGGGAGAAGAAATTCCGCTGCTGGGCCGCGTCCTCGGGGTCGCCGACTTCCTGGACGCGCTGACGTCGGACCGTTCGTACCGCAAGGGACTGTCCCTCGAAGAAGCGCTGCAAATGGTCAAGGATCTCGAAGGCCGCGCGTTCGATCCGCAAGTCGTCAAGGCAGCGGTGGAATTGCACGAGCGCGGCGAGCTCGCGCTGCCGTCGACGCCGAATCCGGACGTGCGCGCCGACGCCTAGACGAACAGACTGCGGGCGGTCAGCAGCTCAGGCCGCAAGCCCGAGGCTTTCGCAAGCCGCTTGACGATCGGCGGCGGATCGATGCGCGCTTTCCAGGTGTCCGCGCGTCCTCCGATCTTCAGGAATTCCGCCGCCCAATCCTCCCACCAGGGTGAAATCCGTTGAGAGATCGGCTCGACGATCAAGACACGGCGCGCACCGCCTGCGCCGCCGCGCGCGCCGAGCTGACGGAGCTTCATCAACAGCTCGCTGCGATCGCGATCGTGGAGCTCGTTGACGGCGAACGCCGCGACGACGATGGAGGTGTCGCCGGGAAAATGGGTCTTCGAGGCATCCCCCCGGCGAACGTCCGCACGGAGGTTAAAGGTGTTGTACGTGAACCGTGCTTCCGCCAACGCCCACGGGTGAACGTCGAGCCCGAGCACGCGCAGGTTGGGCTGCTGCAGCGCGACGGCCGCCCCGCCAACGCCGGTTCCGCAGCCGAGATCGACCACGGTACCCGGCGACAACGCCGGTGCCAATTCGCGAATGATGTGCTCGATCAGCAGGAAATGCAGCGGGCCGTAATACAGCGCGAACGCGGCGCGCTTGCCGGCGCCGTCGAGCGCTTTGTGCGCCGCCAGCGCAGTCTCGCGCCGTTCGACATAGGTCGACGACAACGCCCGCAACGCCCGCGTCACATCGCTGAAACGCAGGTCGGAGAGATGCCGCGTTTCGAGCTGTTCCAGGTAGCGGAGAAACGTGGCAGTCACTTAGCTATCAATTTTTAACTTTTAACTTTTAACTTCTAACTTTTAACTTTGGGAGGTGGGGTGGATGACGGGATTCGAACCCGCGACAGCCGGAGCCACAGTCCGGAGCTCTACCCCTGAGCTACATCCACCATGGGGGTGATCCTTGTAGTTTAAAGTTTAAAGTTTAAAGTTAAAAGTTAAAAGTTGAGTTTTCGTGATTCCCTTTCTCGGCCCCACTGATCCGTTTCCGCCTGTTGACGAAGCGTTGCAGGAACCCGATGGTCTGCTGGCTGCCGGAGGTACGCTGAGCGTGAAGCGGCTGCTGGACGCCTATCAACGCGGCATCTTCCCGTGGTTCAACGAAGGCGACCCGATTCTGTGGTGGTCGCCGGATCCACGCACGGTGCTGCAGCCATCGCGCCTGCACGTCTCGCACTCGTTGAAAAAACGGCTGAAGAAAGGCGGCTTCCTCGTGACCGTCGATCGCGCTTTCGCGCGCGTCATCGACGGCTGCGCCGCGCCGCGGGCCCATGAAGCGGGCACGTGGCTGAGCGCACCGATGCGCCGTGCCTATGGGGCGCTGCACGCCGCCGGATACGCGCATTCCGTCGAGGTCTGGATGGACGGCGAACTGGCCGGCGGCATCTATGGCGTCTCGATCGGCCGGATGTTCTACGGCGAATCGATGTTCAGCCGTCGGACCGACGCTTCGAAGATTGCGATGGCGCGTCTCTGCGCGCAACTCGAGCGTTGGGAATTCCCGATCATCGATTGCCAGCTGGAGACGGAACATTTGCTGTCGCTCGGCGCCGAGCATATGCCGCGCCGCCGCTTCGTTGCCGAACTGGAACGGCTGGTCTGCCAACCGCCGCCGGCGTGGGCGATGGACGACGACCTGGCCGGGTCGCCCGAGCACGCGCCGCGGACACTGCGAGTCGCCGAAGGCTGAAGACTGACGGCTGAAGGCGTTATGATCGACGTGTGGCAGATCCTCACGTTCGGGACCGCGTTGAGCCCGACTCCGAGATCCGGGAACGGGTCGACCATCCGCGGCTGTGGAAGGTGCTGCTTCACAACGATGACTACACCACGCAGGAGTTCGTGGTGTGGGTGCTCGAATCGGTGTTCAACCTGCCGCACGCCGATGCGTTTGCCATCATGATGCACGTTCATCAGTCCGGTGTTGGCGTGGCCGGTCGATTCACGCGCGACGTCGCGGAGACGAAGGTCAAGGCGACCCAGCAGCTCGCCGAGCAGCACGAATTCCCCCTGCTCGTCACCATCGAGCCCGACACCCAGGAGCAAGGCGAATGAGCCGTACCCCCGTGCCGTTCGCGCCCGACACGCTCGAGAGCATTCGCCGGGCCTTCCGAACGGCCTCCGATCGCCGGCATGACCTCGTCAGTCTCGAGCACATGCTGCATGCGTTGATCGAGGATCCACAAGCGAAGAGCATCCTGGCGCGATGCCGCGTCGACCTGGCGGCGCTCAAGACCGATCTCGAGGAAGTGCTCGATCGCGCGTTTACACCCGTACCGGGCCGCAAGGCCGTCAAGCCGGAGTCCACGCTGGGGTTCGATCGTGTCGTCGAACGTGCCGTCGTGCATGCAGCGTCGTCGAGCGCGCAGCAGGTCGAGAGCGGGGCGCTGCTGGTATTCCTGCTGCAGGAGGAAGACAGCCACGCCGCGTATTTCCTTCGCAAGCAGGGTGTGGATCGATTGACGCTGTTGCGCGCGATCGCGCATGGCGCACCCGAGCAGACGCGGGCGGGCACCGCGCCGGATGGCGGTGAGGGCGGCACGCCGTCGTCCGATCCGTTACAGGCGTATGCCGCCGACCTGATCGCCAAGGCGGCAGCCGGCAACATCGATCCGCTGATCGGCCGGCAGCTCGAGCTCGAGCGAATGGTGCAGGTGCTGTGCCGCCGGCGCAAGAACAACCCGCTGCTGGTGGGCGAGCCGGGCGTCGGCAAAACCGCGCTTGCCGAAGGCCTGGCGCTGCGCATTCATGACGGCGATGTCCCCGACGTCCTGAAGGACGCGCGCGTGTTCGCGCTCGACATGGGCGCGCTCGTTGCCGGCACGCGTTACCGCGGCGATTTCGAAGAGCGCGTCAAGCAGGTATTGGACGCGCTGGACAAACAGCCGCACGCGATCCTGTTCATCGACGAAATCCATACGCTGGTCGGCGCCGGATCGGCGTCGGGCGGCACGATGGATGCGGGCAATCTGCTGAAGCCGGCGCTTGCGTCGGGCCGGCTGCGGTGCATCGGCTCGACGACATTCTCCGATGTCAAGCAGTCCTTCGACAAGGATCGCGCGCTGTCGCGCCGCTTCCAGAAGATCGAAGTGCTCGAGCCTACCGAGGCCGAAACGATCGAGATTCTCAAGGGTCTGAAGAAATCCTACGAGTCGCACCACGGGGTGACGTATCCGGACGAGACGCTCGAAGCCGCGGTGACGCTGTCGACGCGACACTTGAAAGATCTGCACCAGCCGGACAAAGCCATCGATGTGATCGATGAGGCGGGGGCCGCGAAGAAGTTATTGCCCGGGAACCGGGAACCGGGAGCGGGGAACCGGGAGTCTGGAGCGGGGAACCGGGAGTCTACAGCGGGGAACCGGGAACCGGATACGGGGAATCCCGGTGCGGAGGGGCCGCCGGGTCGACTGGTCGCCACGGCCGCCTCCGGCGCTGTGGTGACCGTTGCCGACATCGAAACAATCGTCGCGAAGATCGCGCGGGTGCCCGTGCAGGCCGTCTCGAGCGACGACAAGACGGCACTCAGGCATCTCGATCAGGAATTGAAGGCGGTCATCTTCGGGCAGGATGCGGCGATCGATGAGGTCGCGTCGGCGATCAAGCTGTCGCGTTCGGGGCTGCGCGCGCCGGACAAGCCGATGGGCAGCTTCCTGTTCGCGGGTCCCACCGGCGTCGGCAAGACCGAATTGGCCAAACAGCTCGCGCGGATCCTGAAGATCGAGTTCCTGCGCTTCGACATGTCCGAGTACATGGAGAAGCACGCGGTGTCGCGGCTGATCGGCGCGCCGCCGGGCTACGTCGGCTACGAAGAGGGCGGCCTGCTGATCGACGCGGTCCGGAAATCACCGCACGCTGTGCTGCTGCTCGACGAAATCGAGAAGGCGCATCCCGACCTGTTCGCGATCCTCCTGCAGGTCATGGATCACGCGACGCTCACCGATACGCACGGCCGCCATGCCGACTTCCGTCACGTCATCCTGATCATGACGACCAACGCCGGAGCGCGGGATCTCTCCGGGCGGCGGATGGGTTTCTTCGAGACGCCACAAGGCAGCAAAGCCACCGGCGTGCTCGAACGTGCGTTCTCGCCGGAGTTCCGGAATCGCCTCGACGCCATCGTGCACTTTTCCGCGCTCGGCACCGGCGAAATCGAGCGCGTCGTCGACAAGCACGTCGACGAGTTGCGCCAGCTCGTCGCCGGCCGCAAGATCTCGATCGAGCTCACGCCCGCCGCTCGGGCGTGGCTGGCGCTGCGCGGCTTCGACCGCGCCTTTGGCGCGCGGCCGATGGCGCGGCTGGTCGAGAAGAGCATCAAGAAGCCGCTCTCGGATCTGATGCTGTTCGGCGACGTCAAAGACGGTGACCGCGTGCTCGTCGACGTCGGGGAAGACGCGCTGGTAGTCACCCAGGCCTGAAGCGTCGCGCGATCCGCCCCGGGTCGCCGCCGCCGCACACCGTCACCGGTTGCTCGCTTTGGCACCGCGGCAAGTCCGCAGTATTCTCTGCAGATGGAAATCTCCCGGGAGCGGTTCCTGGACGATTCGCGGACCTTGCATTTCACGATCGGCCTGCGAAGCCGCACCACGGAGGCGCACAGCCTGCTGACGGCGCTGACGCCCGACGAGCGTCAACAGGTCAGCGACGTCATCACCAACGCGATGAATGACATCGAAGCCATCGTGCGAGCGCACCTTCCGCCATCGTCGAAATAGCCGGCCCGTCGTGTGGTACATTCCCGCCGTGTTTTAAACATCTCGCGCCGCCCGGCGCGGCCGGATGGATTTTCCGTGGAGAACCTTTGATGAAGTTGCGTGTGTACTCCCTCGTGCTTGTGTCCGCGATCGCCCTGATGGTGCAAACCGTCCAGGCGCAGCAGCCGCGGCCCGCCGCTCAGGCTGCGCAAGCGGCGGCGGCCGATCCATTTCCTGGTCTGAAATTCCGGAACATCGGCCCCGCTACGATGGCCGGGCGGGTCGACGACATCGCGGTGCTGGAATCGAATCCCGCGGTGTTCTACGTCGCGACCGCGACCGGCGGATTGTGGAAGACCGTCAACAACGGCACGACGTGGACCGTCCACTTCGACGATCTCGACGATGTCGTGTCGATCGGCGACATCGCGATCAACCCGCACGACGCCAACACGGTATGGGTCGGCAGCGGCGAGAACAATAATCGCCAGAGCGGCTCGTGGGGCAACGGCGTGTACAAGTCGACGGATGGCGGCCTGACGTTCAAGCACATGGGCCTGGCGGCGTCCAAGCACATCGCGCGCATCATCGTGGATCCGATCGATCATGACGTGGTCTACGTCGCCGCGCTTGGCAGCCTGTGGGGCCGCGGCGGGGATCGCGGCGTCTACAAGACCACCGACGGCGGCCTGACGTGGAGCCGCGTGCTGCATGTCGACGACGACACCGGCGCCACCGAACTGGTGATGGATCCCTCGAACAACAAAGTGCTGTATGCCGCGACCTATCAGCGTCGCCGCGCCACCTGGGGCTTCAACGGCGGCGGCCTGGGCAGCGCGATGTGGAAGTCGAGCGACGCCGGCCGTACCTGGACGAAGCTGACCACGGGCGTCCCGGCGGGACCGCTCGGCCGCATCGGCATGGACATCTATCGCTCGAATCCAAACATCCTCTACGCGCGTATCGAGCACGAAAAGGAAAGCGGCACGTACCGATCCGACGACGCGGGGCTGTCGTGGCGGAAGATGTCCGATACCAATCCGCGGCCGATGTATTTCAGTCAGGTGCGCATCGATCCGAACAACGACCTGCGCATCTACGTGCTCGGCGTGCAGATCCACATTTCGGATGACGGCGGCAAGACCTGGATCGAGAACGGCGCACTGCACTCGGATCACCACGCGATGTGGATCAACCCGAAGAACTCGAATCACATCATCGACGGCACCGACGGCGGCATCGGCATCAGCTGGGACAAGGGCGCGACGTGGGAAGCCGTCTACAACATGGACCTCGGGCAGTTCTATCACGTCACCTACGACATGGAGACGCCGTACAACGTCTGCGGCGGCCTCCAGGACAACTACACCTGGTGCGGGCCGACCGCGGTGCGCAGCCGCACCGGCATCGCCAACGATCAATGGTTCCAGATCCATGGCGGCGACGGCTTCGAGGCGCAGATCGATCCGACCAACTCGCGCATCATCTACGCCGAATCGCAGGACGGCAACATCTCGCGCATCGACAAGGTCAGCAACGAGCGCAAGACGATCCGGCCGCTGCCGGCGCGCGGCGAGGCGCCCTATCGCTGGAACTGGAACACGCCGATCCTGATGTCGCCGCACGATCCGGCGACGATCTACGTCGGCGGCAACCGCGTGTTCAAGTCGACCGACCGCGGCCAGTCGTGGACGGTGATCAGTCCGGACCTCACGGAGGCGACCGATCGCGAAGGGCTGTCATTGATGGGCGTCGCCGGCAAGGACATCACCATCGCCAAGAACGACGGCGTGCAGTCCTACGGCAACATCGTCCAGCTGGTCGAGTCGCCGCGGACCGCCGGCGTCCTGTATGCCGGCACCGATGACGGCAAGGTGCACATGACCCGCGACGGCGGCAAGACGTGGACCGACATCACGACGCGGTTCCCCGGCGTGCCGAAGAATGCGTATGTGTCGCGGCTGTCGGCGTCGGCGCATGACGTCAACGTGGTCTATGCGACGTTCGACAACCATCGCGCCGACGACTATGGCACCTACGTCTATGCCAGCGTCGATGGCGGCAACAACTTCCGATCGATCGGCGAGGGAATTCCCAAGGGGCACACCATCACGGCGATGGCCGAGGATCCGACCAACCCGTCGGTGTTGTACTCGGGCTCGGAATTCGGCTTGTTCGTCAGTCCCGATCGCGGCGGCCGCTGGACGCGCATCAAGTCCAACCTCCCGACCGTGCCGATTCACGAGATTGTGATCCATCCGCGCGACAACGACATGATCGTCGCGACGCACGGCCGCAGCATCTGGATCCTCGACGACATCAAGCCGCTGCAGCAGTACGCCGAGGCGATCAAGAGTGACGCGTTCCTGTTCGACATGCGCGGCGCGATGCAGTTCAACCCGGCCAACGATCGCGGCTTTCTCAGCGACAAGCCGTTCTTCGGCAAGAACCCGACCTATGGCGCGGCGATCAGCTATTACCTCTCGAAGCCGCAGAGCAGCGTCGCGTTGAGGATTCGCGACGCGGCCGGCAGCCAGGTGCGCGAGATCACGGGCGACGACCTGCGCGAGGCACGCGGTGCCGGCGTCAATCGCGTCTACTGGGATCTGCGGCACCAGCCGCTGGTGCCGCCCGCGGGCGTCCCGCAAGGCGGCGGCGGTGGCGGTGGCGGGTTCGGTGGCGGCGGCAACAACGGCCCGAACGTCATGCCCGGCGACTATCGTGTGACGTTGGTGGTCGACGGCAAGGATGTCGCGACGAAGACGGTCCGCGTCAGCGGCGACAAGGACATGCCGATGACCGACGCCGAGCGCAAGACGTGGCACGACACCGCGCTGCACCTCCACGATCTGCAGCGCCTGGCGAACGCGGCGGCTGAAACCGTGACCACGCTTGCCACGCAGTTGACCGCGGCCGAAACCCTGCTGAAGTCGGCGGCCAATCCGCCCGCGGCGGCCAAGAACGCCGTGACGGATGCAAACACAAAGCTGTCGGATCTGCGCCGCCGTCTCGGCTTGAATCCTCAGCAGGGAGGCGGTGGCGGGGGCTTCGGAGGCCAGCAGGGCAACGTTCGCGGCCAGCTCGGCCAGGTGAAGGGCCAGGTCATGAATTCGACGTCGATGCCGACGGCGCAGCAGCTCCGACAGACGGGCGAATTGCGCGAGGATATGACGAAGCTTGTTGCCGATACCAACGAGCTGATTACCGCGGTGCCCGCGATTTACGATGCACTCGGCGCCTCGGGCGCCAAGCCCACGGCACTGAAGCCGATCGGGCCCGTTCCGCCGGCGCGTTAGGTGCTGCGTTCGACGAGGGGCAGGTAATCATTCCGCCGTGCCCCTCGTATTAATGTCGGCCGGCTCTCGGCTACTTGGGAGGATTGAACATGAAACGGATCGTCGTAGTGGGTTTCGCGCTGGCGCTGATCGCGCCGGGCACGTTGCAGGTTGCCGCACAGAGCAACAACATGACTTTCTTCATCACCAGCACCAACCCTGGCAAGGGTGGTGATCTGGGTGGCATTGCCGGCGCCGACGCGCACTGCGCCGCGTTGGCGAAGGCCGCCGGGGCCCCGGCGACCCGTGTATGGCGCGCTTATCTGAGCACCGACAAGGAGCATGCGAAGGATCGCATCGGCAGCGGGCCGTGGGTCAACGCCAAGGGCGTCCAGGTGGCGGCGAGCGTGGCCGATCTCCACAGCGACAACAACAAGCTGTCGAAAGAAAACTCGCTGACCGAGACCGGTGCGGTCGTCAACGGGCGTGGCGACAAGCCGAACCAGCACGACATCCTGACCGGCACGAACCTCGATGGCACGTCGTCGGGCAAGACTTGCAACAACTGGACGAGCTCCGGCGCCGATGCCACGGCCACCGTCGGCCACCACGATCGCCAGGGCGGCGGCGCCAACCCGACGTCATGGCACTCCGCACACGACTCGAAGGGCTGCAGCCTCGACGCGCTGCGCGGCTCCGGCGGTGAAGGCTACTTCTATTGCTTCGCCGCGAAATAGCCGAAACGAGGACGGATGAAAGCCGGCCCGAAGATCCCGTACGGCGGCAAGGCGACGGCGATCTTCGGGCTGGTGCTGATCGCGATCTTCTGGATCGGCACCTCGCAACGCAGCTCATTCGAGCTCGCTGAAGCCACGGCGAGCGAATTCAGCAAGAACGAAAACCTCGCGCTCGCGCTCGACGTGCAGACCGAGCAGTTGCTGGCGGGCATCGATCACTTCCTGCTCCTGATCAAGGACCAATACGAAGGCGGCGCGGCGCCGCGCATTCCGCTCAAGCGGCTGGTCGCGCCAGCGTTCGGATCGGCCTCGTCGATCACCTTCATCGGCGTCACCAACCAGCGCGGCGACGTCGTCGAGTCCTTCCATGATTTCGAGCCGGGTACCAACGTCCTCGATCGCGAGTTCTTCCAGCAGCACCTCAAGCAGGATACCAACCGGCTGGTGATCTCGGAGCCGGTGCTCGGCCGGATCAGCGGCCGCTGGACGATCACGCTGACCCGACGCATCAACAACGCGGACGGCAGTTTTGGAGGCATTGCCGCGATCTCGATCGAGCCGCAATACCTGACGCGGTTGTTCGAGACGACGCAGTTGGGCCCGAATGACGTCATGTCGCTCGTGCTGACCAACGGCATCACGCTGGCGCGGCGCCGCGGCGACGCGATTTCGTTTGGCGAGGACATCTCGCAATCGCGGCTCTTGCAGGAGCAGACCGCCAATCCGGGCGGCACCTACATCGGACCCGGAGGCGTGGATGGACAGCTGCGCGTATTCGCGTACCGCACGATGCGTGACCATCCGGTCATCGCCACCGTCGGCACGCTGGAACGGGACGCGTTCGCGGCCGTGCGCTCGCGAAGTTCGACGTATTTCGCCGTCGCGGTACTGCTGACGCTGATCGTGTCCGGGGGGTGCGCCGTCGCAATCCAATTGCTGGCGCGCAACGAGCGCGCGCACCACCGTTTGCGCGAGCAGGCGTCGCTGCTGGACAAGGCTCAGGACGCGATCCTGGTGACCGACCTGGAGCGGCGGTTGACCTTCTGGAACAAGAGCGCCGAACGCCTGTACGGCTGGACGTCCGCCGAAGCGCTCGGCACGGTGGTCACCGAGCTGCTGTATTCGAACGGCGATGCCGCGGAAGTTCAGCACGCCTACGACGAGGTCCTGTCGCGCGGTGAGTGGCATGGCGAATTGCAGCCGCACACCAGGGATGGCCGCCGCGTCATCATCGAGAGCCGCTGGACGCTGGTTCGCGATGCGGCAGGGAATGCGCGCAGCATTCTCTCCATCAATACCGACGTCACCGACCGCCGTCAGCTCGAACAGCAGTTCTATCGGGCGCAGCGGCTGGAAAGCATCGGCACGCTGGCCGGCGGCATCGCCCATGATCTCAATAACGTGCTCGCGCCGATTCTCATGGGCATGGGGTTGCTACGCGATCGCCTGCCGGACGACGACAGCCGGGAGATTCTCGACACCATCTCCACCAGCGCGAAGCGCGGCGCCGAAATGGTCCGACAGGTGCTGTCGTTCGCGCGCGGCCAGGAGGGCAAGCGGGTCGAGATCCGGCCCGACGATCTGGTCGGCGACGTCGTCCGGATCGCGCGCGACACGCTGCCGAAAAACATCGACATCATCACCCATGTCGATCCCCACCTGCCGGCCGTGCTCGGCGATCCCACGCAGTGTCATCAGGTGCTCTTGAACTTGTGCGTCAACGCGCGCGATGCGATGCCGAATGGCGGCACGCTGACGATCACCGCGTCGACGGCGGAAGTGGCGGCCTCGCCCGACCCGCGCGGCGCCGAGCTCGCCCCGGGGAAATACGTCGTGTTCCACGTCGCTGACACCGGCGTCGGCATCGCACCGCATGTCGTCGACAAGATCTTCGATCCGTTCTTTACGACCAAAGAAGCCGGCAAAGGCACCGGCCTCGGCCTGTCGACGTCGATGACGATCGTTCGGAGCCATGGCGGCCAGATCCAGGTATCGAGCCAGCCTGCGCGCGGCGCTCGCTTCGATGTCTACCTGCCCGCGATGCCGGCCCCGGCGCCCGGCTCGTCGATCGGGCACCGCACCAGCGCGGCGCGCGGCCAGGGCGAAACCATTCTGGTTGTCGACGATGAGGAGGCGGTGCGGAAGATTCTGCGCAGCACGCTCGAGAAAGCGGGCTATCGCGTTCTGCTCGCGGTTCACGGACGCGAGGCCCTCGACGTCTACCGCGCTCACGGCGCTGCGATCAGCCTCGTCATCATCGACATGACGATGCCGGTGCTTGGCGGTGTCCCGACGATGCGTGAGTTGGTGGCGTTGAATCCGGACGTGCGCATCATCGCGGCCAGTGGGATTCATGACAATCAGGCGCCGGCGCGCGCCGTCGGACCGCAGGTGAAGGCGTTTCTCGCGAAACCGTTTACCCGGGATCAGCTGCTGCGGAAGGTAGGAGATGTGGTGACGGGAAGCGCCGCGCTTCCCGTCACGTCCCGTCAGACCGTGCGGTGACGACCGCCGATCGACATGCGGTAGATCCCGAGCACGAGTAACGCGCCGAGCAGCGCCATGATGAAGCCGGCGCTTTCGTTTGCGTTATACATCCCGAGCGCGCGGCCGATGAAGCCGCCCAGCAACGCGCCGACGACGCCGAGCACCATCGTCACGATGATGCCGCCCGGATCGCGGCCTGGCATCAACAGTTTCGCGACTGCGCCAACGACGAGACCGAACACGATCCATCCAAGAATGCCCATTTCCTCTTCCTCACTTGAGGGCGGTTAGCGCCCCCATGCTCTGATTACGGAGCAAGCGACGTGCCGGGATGGTTCGGCAGGCCGGCACTCAGTCGGAGAGAGGGCTTTCCCTTTTTGCGCGATCGCGTTCCTCGGCCGACAGTGGCGCGCCTTTGACCGCCTCGTCGTAGCCGATGTTCTGCTCAGGTCGATCGTTGACATCTGCGGGCGGTTCGTTGCCGCCGCGGCTGCTTTCCCTGGTAATGGGGATCAGATCGTCGTCTGCTTCAAGGTCGGGTTTGATGCGATTGGTATCCATGCCTGTGCTCGTTGCAAAAGCGGCTCCTTCGGTACGCCCGTTGCAGGGTTTCCCCGAAGGAGAGTGCAGCGATGGTTCCGCAGTGGAATAGCGACGGATTGCTTGGTGGCCCGGATCGCCGCCATGGCGACCGCCGCGCCAGCCATCGCGGCACGGCTGATCGACGGCAGGGGCCGAGACGCCAACGCATGCGCACCGCCGTGCTGGCGGCGGCGATGTCGGGCGCGCCGATGGCCAAGCCGATCGTCGCCATCCTGCCGCCCGAACGCGTCGTTCAGCCCAAAGTCGACGTGACCACCGAATACATCGCGGTCAGGGCTAGCGAGGCCTACGACGACATCATTCGTGAAGCGGCGGCGCTCTACGACATGGACCCGGATCTGATTCACGCGGTGATGCAGGCGGAATCAGCGTTCCATCCGTTTGCGGTCTCGCGGGCGGGCGCCGAAGGACTGATGCAGCTGATGCCGGACCTCGCCGACGAAATGGGCGTGCGCGACTCGTTCGATCCGCGTCAGAACATCATGGGCGGCGTGCGCTACCTGAAGCGCCTGCTGGATTATCACGACGGCAATCTCGATCTGGCGCTGGCCAGCTACAACGCGGGTCCCGGCAACGTCGAACGCTACGGCGGCGTGCCGCCGTTCCGCGAGACGAAGAACTACATCAAGACCATCAAGCAGGTTCTGAAGAACCGCAAACGCAGCGACGAACGCGCCGCGAACTGACGCCGCCCCGGTCGTTAAGTCTTTGTAAAAGACATGCGCCCTCGGTGGTTTATTCGGACGTGTACGCTAGCATCCCCCATGCGTTTTCTTGCACTGTTGGTGACTCTGCTCGCGGCACCGGTGGCATCCGCACAAGACTGGAATCAATGGCGCGGTCCCTCGCGCGACGGGGCGGTGCCGGCGTCGCTGTTACCAAGGCAATGGCCGGCGACCGTTCAGCCATCGTGGCAGGTCGAGGTCGGCGAAGGCTACGCGTCGCCGGTCGTCGCCGCCGGCCGCGTCTTCGTGCACAGCCGCCGCGATCCCGACGAAATCGTCACGGCCATCGACGTGTCGACCGGTAAGGTCGCGTGGCAGCAGACCTACCAGGCGCAGTTCGCCAAGAACCAATACGCCAGCCGGATGGCAAAGGGACCGAACTCGACACCGCTGGCAAGCGGCTCGCGCGTTTACACGCTTGGCGTCACCGGCATCCTGACGGCGTGGAACGCCGCCGACGGCACCGTCGCGTGGCGCAACGATTATTCGAAATCGATCGACACCTCGAAGCTGTTCTGCGGCACGGCAATGTCGCCGTTGATCGAGGGCGGTTCGTTGATCGTGCAAGTGGGCAGCGACGTCCACGGCGGTCGCATCCTCGCCCTCGATCCGGGTACGGGAAAAGAGAAATGGGCGTGGAACGGCCCGGGGCCTGGCTATGCATCGCCCGCTCTCGCCACCATTGACGGCGTGCGTCAAATCATCACCTTGACGAACGCGTCGATCGTCGGCATCGACGCCGCTACCGGCGCGGGTTTGTGGTCGATCCCCTTCACCGACGAGTGGCACGAGAATATCGTCACACCGATCTGGACCGGCAGCGCGCTGCTGGTGTCCGGCGTGCGCCAAGGCACGCAGGCTTACGCCATCAGCCGCGCGGGCACCTGGCAGACCAGGCAGCTTTGGAAGAATGCCGAAGTAACGATGTATACGTCGTCGCCGGTATTGATTGACGGCGTGCTCTACGGCCTGTCCAACAAACGGCGCGGCCAGCTGGTCGCTTTACGCGTCGAAGACGGGGCCATGCAGTTCTCGACGCCGGGCCGTGATGGCAACCATGCTTCCATTCAGCACAGCGGCGACCGTTTGCTGATCCTCGCTGACGGCGGCGTGTTGATCGTGGCGCGACGAACGCCGGAAGGATTTGCGGAGGAGCGGCGCTACGAGGTTGCGAAGCAGCCGACGTGGGCCCAGCCGGTGTTCCTCGCTGACGGGCTCCTCGTTCGCGATGCGACGACGTTGCAGAAGCTGCGGTGGTGAGCGCAGACCGTGCTGAAGCACCTTCGGTGATCCGGAAGAGCCTGCCGGGCGCCGTATACTGCTCACCGTGACCACAACCGCATCGCTGGTGGCGAAATCGCTCGCGGATGCCGGCATCGAGCGCGTGTTCGGATTGCCCGGCGGGGAAGTGCTGGTGCTGATCGACGAGCTGCGCAAAGCCGGCATCGACTTCGTGCTGATGCGGCACGAGGCCAACGCGGGCATTGCCGCCGCCGTCTACGGCAAGATGAAGCGCCAACCTGGCGTCGTCCTCGCGACGCTCGGGCCTGGCGCGGCCAACCTGATGCTGCCGATCGCGAGCGCGTATCTGGATCAGGAGCCGCTGTTGGCGATCAGCGCGCAACTGCCCGACGAGTTTCCGGCGACGCACACCCACCAGCTCCTGCCGCTGCACCAGACGTTCGCGCCAATGTGCCGCGTTGTCGACTCGATTACGCAATCGAATGTCAGCGAAGTCGTCGATCGCGCCATCGCCGCGTGCATGAGCCGTCCGTACAGCGTGTCATATCTCACGCTCTCCGCCCGCGAAGCGGTCAAACAGGTCACCATGGTTGGCCCGAAGTGGAAAGACGGGCCTTCGACGCGGCCAGTCGCTAACCCCGCGTCACGCGCCGCCGATCTCCGCGCCCGATGTGCCGCCGCCGAGCGTCCGCTGGTGCTCGTCGGATTGGGTATCGATACCCGGAATGCGGCCGCGCTCAGACGATGGATTGACGAGTGGCGGCTGCCCGTGGCGGTCACGCCGAAGGTCAAAGGCATCATCGACGAAACGTCGCCGCACTTCGTCGGCGTGATCAGCGGCATGGCGGCCGACGGGTTGATGGTCGACGCGTTGCAGGCCTCCGACCTGTTGATCGGCTTCGGCTTGGATCCCGTCGAAATCGACAAGACCTGGCACGCGGAACTCGATATTCAATGGGTTCTCGAAGCGAGAAACGCAACGGGCGCGATGCCCCACCATGCGCAACTGGTCAACCACGCCCAGCTGCTTGAGGAGTTGATGCACGGGTCCGCGCCGAGATCATGGGACCGGCCATTTGCGGCCGTCCAGACGCAACGCGCGAACCTGTTGAACGGCAGTGCGGGCGCGGCCGGCGCGATGTGGCCGGGCGACATCATTCGTGCGCTGGCGGGCGCGGTTCCAGCGGACACGATCGTCACCACCGATGTCGGCTCGCACAAGTACTTGTTCGGGCAATTCTGGCCAAGCCGCGATCCCGATACGTTCTGGATGTCGAACGGCTTGTCGGGAATGGCCTATGGCCTGAGCGCCGCGATCGGCGCGAAGCTGGCGCATCCCGAGCGGCCGGTGCTGGCTGCTGTAGGCGACGGCGGATTCTCGATGAACGCGCAGGAGCTCGAGACCGCCGAGCGCGTCGGCGCGCCGTTCATCACCGTCGTCCTCGAGGACCACAGTTACTCGCTGATCAAACTCGCGCAGGAAAACCGGCAGCTGAAACCCTACCGGATGGACTTTGGCCCGATTGACACGGTGAAGATGGCCGAAGCGTGCGGCGTTGCCTCGCTCCGCACCTCGGATCCCGAGGTACTTGCGGCCGCTGTGAGACGTGCGGTTGCGGACAACACCAGCCTCGTCGTCGGAGTGCCGGTGCACTACGCCGATTATCGAAAGCTCTTTTGAGAGATGCCGCTCCTCGAGCCGCTGCGCATTCGCAGCGTCGTGTTCCCGAACCGCATTTTTGTCTCGCCGATGTGCCAGTACTCGAGCGAAGCCGGGTTTGCGAACGACTGGCACCTCGTCCACCTTGGCGCGCGTGCGGTAGGTGGCGCGGGCCTGACGCTGACGGAAGCCACCGCGGTTACCCCCGAGGGCCGCATCAGCCCGCAGGATCTGGGCATCTGGCACGAGGATCACGTCGCACCGCTCGCGCGAATCGTGCGGTTTATTCATGAACAGGGCAGCGTCGCAGGCATGCAATTGGCACATGCCGGACGGAAAGCCAGCACGTATCGGCCGTGGAGCGGTGGCGGCAAGGTCGACCCCTCCGACGGCGGTTGGACGGATGTTCTGGCGCCGAGCGCGGAGAAATTCTCCGACAACTACCCGCAGCCGCGGGCGATGTTGGTGGACGAGATCAGGCGAGTCGTCGACGCGTTCGCGGCCGCCGCGGGCCGCGCGCTGACGGCCGGTTTCAAAGTCATCGAGATTCACGCGGCGCACGGCTACCTGCTGCACGAGTTCCTGTCGCCGTTGACGAACCACCGGGACGATCGCTACGGCGGTTCCTTTGAGAATCGCACGCGCATCGTTCGCGAGGTCCTAGCCGCAGTTCGACGCGTGTGGCCGGAAACGCACCCGCTGTTCATGCGCATTTCGTCGACCGACTGGACCGAGGGCGGCTGGGATGTGGAGCAGTCCGTCGAGTTGGCGAGGCACGTAAAGCCGTTGGGCGTCGACCTGATCGATTGCTCGTCCGGCGGGAACGTGGCGCACGCAAAGATTGCGCTGGCCCCCGGCTACCAGGTTCCGTTTGCGGCGCGCATCCGTCAGGAAGCGGACATCCTAACGGGCGCCGTCGGTCTGATTACGACGGCCGCGCAGGCGGAAGAAATCGTGTCGTCGGGCCACGCCGATGCGGTGCTGCTGGCACGCGAACTTCTCCGCGATCCGTACTTTCCGATGCGTGCCGCCCGCGAACTCGGTCAGGACATCACCTGGCCGGCGCAATATCTGCGCGCGGGTCCGGATGGTGCCCGACCACGCCGGCGGGTGTGATCGAAAACGCCGCAGTGTCAGGCGCGAGCGTGTCGCCGAGGGCGCCTTCGCGATATCCGATCGCGCCCGCGGATGATGAACCCGAGTACTCTTGGATCATGCCGTCGAAGACGGAGCGTGAGCTCATTACGATCAACGGCCGCGAAGTCTCGATCTCAAATCCGCGGAAGGTGTTGTTCCCCGAGCGCGGGCTGACCAAGCTCGATCTTGTGAATTACTACCTCGCCGTCGCGGAAGGCGCGCTGCGCGGCGCCGGCGGCCGTCCGAATGTCCTGGTTCGATATCCCAACGGCATCGGCCAGGAGTTTTTCTACCAGAAGCGCGCGCCCGAGTCGCGCCCGGAGTGGATCGAAGTCGTCGAATTGCAGTTTCCGTCGGGCCGCACCGCCGAAGAAGTCGTCCCGCGCGACGCGGCGGCCCTGGCGTGGATGGCCAATCTGGCGTGCATCGAACTGCATCCGCATCCGGTCCGCGCCGAGGACCTCGACCATCCCGATGAATTGCGCGTCGATCTCGATCCGGTGCCGGGCGTGGAGTGGCGCCAGGTGCAGGATGTCGCGAAGGTCGTACGTGCCGCGCTCGATGACCTGGGGTTGACCGGCTGGCCGAAGACGTCGGGGTCGAGAGGCATTCACGTCAACGTGCGGCTGCACCGGCGGTGGACCTTTACCGAGGTGAGGCGTGCCGCCGTCGCTCTGGCGCGCGAAGTCGAGCGGCGTGCGCCGTCAATCGCCACCAGCAAGTGGTGGAAAGAAGAACGGCACGGCGTGTTCATCGACTACAACCAGAACGCCAAGGATCGCACCGTGTGTTCGGCGTTCTCGGTGCGGCCGCGCGCCGACGCGCGCGTCTCCACGCCATTGAGCTGGGACGAGATCGACACGTGCGATGCCGCCGATTTCACGCTCGAAACGATGCCGCGATGGTTCAGCGAGAACGGCGATCGGCACGCGGATATCGATCGGCATCCATGTTCCCTCGACACGCTGCTCGAACTGGCCGACCAACAGCAGAAGGAGGGCCACGGCGAAGCGCCATGGCCGCCGCATTACAAGAAACAGCAAGGCGAGCCCGAGCGGGTGCAGCCGTCTCGCAGTCGCCGCACCCGCGCGGAGACAGCGGGCTCCGGCAGGCGCGTCCCGAAACACCCGCTGATCACCGTCGCCCACGCGTCGAAGAAAAGCGAAGCGCTCGAGTTACTGGAGCAGTGGAAACAACGGCATCCAGAAGTCGTCGAGCACCTGCAGCCGGCGGATATCCTCACCGATTCGATGCGCGGCCGGTCGTCGACCTGGACACGGATTCGCATCAACCTGCAGCACGTGCCGGAGGACCTCAGGCCAAGGGCACCGAAATTGCCGCCGATTCCGAATCCCTGGGAGGGCGCTAATCCCGACGACTGGCACCGAACACGGCGGAAAGCTCGTAAGCGGGAGTGACTTCGAGCTGATCGTAGCGGCAGTCAGCCGGCGCTTTGTCGTCGCGCCAGCGCAGAAACGTTGCGGCATGTCTGAACCGATCGCCCTGCATGTGGTCGTACTTCACTTCGCAGACGCGCTCGATGCGCAGCGGCTCCCAGGACAGATCCTTGCCGGCGCTCCACCGGCTCTGACCGCCCGGCATGCGCTGTCCCGCGTCGCTGCCGGCAGACACTGTGTCGCCGGAGGCCCACGCTTTCCAGGGATGCGTCGCGAGCGCATCCCGCCGCAGCGGCGCCAGCTCCTTCACCAGCTGCTGGCGTTTCGCCATCGTGAATGACGACGTGACGCCGACGTGATGCAGCGTGCCGTTGTCGTCGAACAGCCCAAGCAGCAGCGATCCGACGGCGTCTTCGATCTTCTTGTGCCAGCGAAATCCGGCGACCACACAGTCGGCGGTGCGCGAGTGCTTGATCTTGAACATCGCGCGCTTGCCGGGCTGATAACGGGCGTCCGTGGGCTTGGCGATGACACCGTCGAGGCCGGCCCCCTCGAAGCGCTGCAGCCACTCGCCGGCAACCTTACGATCGCGCGTGACCGGCGTCAGGTAGACCGGTGGCCGCACGTTCCGCAACAGCGACTCGAGCGCGCCGCGCCGTTCCGACTGTGGCCGCTCCATAATCGATGCACCATCGACCGCGAGCAGATCGAAGGCGACGAAAGACGAGGGCGACGCGGCGGCGAGTTTCGCGACGCGCGACGCCGCAGGGTGCAGCCGTAACTGCAGCGCATCGAAATCAAGGCCGTGATCGGTGGCGATGACGATTTCGCCGTCGACGACGCATCCAGGCGGCAGCCGGTCGAGCAACGCGGTGTGAAGCTCGGGAAAATATCGATCGAGCGGCTTCAGGTCGCGGCTCTGAATGTAGACATCGTCGTCGCCGCGAAACACGATCGAGCGGAAGCCGTCCCATTTGGGCTCGAACAGAAAACCGTCGGCCGAAGGGATGTCGTCAACCAGCTTCGCTAACATGGGTTCGATCGGCGGGACCACGAACCTACGTTAGCGTACGCTGGCTTCAGGTAGCAGCGAGGCGTGCCTCTCTCCGTCATTGTCGCGCGCCGCATGCGTCGTTGTCCGACTGCATCTTGAAGGTTTCGTTGAGGATTGGTTCGATGAAAGAGCGTCCGCAGATTCCGAGTGAAATCGAGGAGCATCGCGACCAATGGTGGCGGCGTGAAGGCGCGCGGCAGGTGTCCACGGCGCATGAAGCGGAACGGTTCATCGAACAGGTCGGCTTTGCCTCCTGCCTCACCGATTCGCGTCGTCCAGGACCGTCTCTGTATATTGCGGTGTGCGGCCGGCGCGACGCGGTCATGCCCCGCAACGTCCAGAAGGACGAAGAAGCATCGTCGACCTGGTTGCTGAAGGATGAACTGATCCGGCGCGGCAACGTGTACTACGCGAAGCTCGCGCGCGGCAAGGCGACGTTCATCGCCCCGCGAATGGTGCCGTATTTCAACGCCATCTGGGGGATGCGCCGTTCCGAGGAGCCGCGGCGCCTCAGTCGCAACGCGCAGAAGATCCTCAAAGTCCTGCGTCGCGAATGGGAAATGGCGACGTCGGATCTGAAGGCCGATTCCGGTGTGACGGATCGGAAAACCTTCACCGCGGCGCTCGACGAGTTGCAGGCGGGCATGATCGTCATTCCAAGCGCGGTGTACTACGAACCGAAGTTCACCTACATCTGGACGCTCGGGGTTTCACGGTTTCCCGATGCATTGCGGCGGCGGGTCAGGCGTGACGCCGCAGTGAAGGAACTGGCGCGATGCTTTCTGACCGGTGCGGGGCTGACCATTCCGGGCGAGCTCGCGCGTGTGACTGGACTGTCGCGGCCGGAGGCGGGCCTCGGCAATCGCGCGCTCGTCAAAGAAGGCTTCGCGACGCGGCTTGCGCCCGGCTGGTATCAGCTGAGCCAACGCGCGGGTAAGGTGGGGCAAGAGGTTTGCAACGGCGAACCATGAAGGAGCGATTTCATGGCTGATGTCAAAGAGCGCGATCGCGTGCCTCCTCAGGTCGTTGACAACTCGATGGCCGGTCAGAACCTCGGTGCCGCCGGCGATCACCCCGAAAAGTGGGCGCGCACTGCCAAGGATGTGAAACAGCTGCACGCGCGCTTCAGCGACTGGCTGGACAGCGATTTGGACGAGGTGCCGATCCTGCCGGAGGGCTCCAGGCTCGAGCAGGGAGCCACGTATATCGATCTGCGTGACGAGCAACCGGCGGAATTCATGGCGACCGGCGGCATGGAGGCGGGTCCTGACAACCTCTACGTGGCGAAGAGCGACGTCCACTACGAAATCTGGAACAGACTGCTCGGCATCACGAACCCGCAGCGCACCGGCATCGGCCCGTCAGCCGCGCGCGATCAGTAGCTCTTGCAGCGCATCGCGAGCGTTCGCGTCGCTTCGTCCAGATCGAGATCGGCGATCAGCAGTCCCGCCTGACCGTATGGCTGCCAGGCCAGCAGCGTACCGTCGGGGCGGGCAATCGCCGAGGTCGTCGGCGATCCCTCGCTTGCGTAATTGACGCTCGCGAAGAAGCACGTGTTTTCGGCGGCGCGACACAGAATTGCTTTTTCATGAAAGGTGTTTGCCGGATCGGCGAACGTCGACGGGCGATAGCTGCCAGGTTCGGCTTCATGAAAATGCGGATGGAAGACGACGTGCGCGCCGTGGCGGACCGGCCAGCGCACGGTTTCCGGATAGCGCCATCCTTCGTGACAAATGCTGACGCCGAACGCCAGCGGTCCTGAGTGGAATACGTGCCGTCCGTCGCCGATGCCGTAGGTCGCTTCTTCCGACGGATCGATTTGCCCCTTGTCTTGAAACCCGGCGATCGTGCCATCGCGGTTGATGACGAGCGCTGTGATCAACGGCTTGTCGTTGACAACGCGTTCAGTGCCGAGGACGACGGCAATCCGCGCCTCGCCCGCGGCCCTGGCAATCGTCGACCACGCGCTCTCGAGAAAAGTCCGATCCGGCGGCGGCACGTGGCGGGACGCGCTGCGATAACCGGGCACGTAGCATTCGGGGAAACACACGATCTCGGCGCCGGCCGCTGCGGCGTCGTGAATCGCGCGGACGCTCCGAGCGACCGCGTCGTCCGGATTCTGTGGATATTCGATGTTCGCGAGGGCGACCCGAACCACGGCCATCGTCGTCGCGCACGATATCACGCGGTTTGAGATAATATGCAACCAAGAGGTTGCATATTATGAGCTCAACGGTCCCGGATCGCATTGAGAAAGAGGTTGTCTTGCGGGCGCCATTGTCGAAGGTGTGGCGCGCCATTACCGACTCGCAGCAGTTCGGCCGCTGGTTTGGCGTCAGGTTCGATCGACCCTTCCAGGCGGGGGCGCGGATTGTCGGCACCATTACGCCGACGGAGTCGGATCCGCAGGTTGCGGAAATGCAGAAGCCGTATGAAGGCCGCGAGTTCGACATCACCATCGATCGCATCGAGCCGGAACGGCTGTTCTCGTTTCGCTGGCATCCCGCTGCGATTGAGCCGAATGTCGACTATTCCAACGAACCGACGACGCTCGTCGAATTCGTGCTCGAGCCGGTGCCCGAAGGCGTGCGGCTGAAGGTCACGGAATCGGGGTTCGATCGCGTCCCACCCGAGCGTCGCGCAACCGCGTTCAAGATGAACGAAGGCGGGTGGGCGGCGCAGATGATGCTGATCGAGAAGTACCTTGCGCAAGCGTCATAGAGCGCCCGCTGCAGCATCGGTATTCGCCGCGCTTGGCGACGAGACGCGTTTGCGTCTGATCGCGCGATTGAGCGAAGCCGGCCCGATGTCGATCGCCGGTCTTGCTGACGGCTTCGACATTTCGCGCCAGGCGATCTCGAAGCATCTGCGGGTAATGAGCGACGCGGGCTTGGCGCGCAGCGGCCGCCGCGGCCGGGAGATGTTGTGGCAGCTCGAACCGGGTGGCCTGACAACGGCGCAACGATATCTCGACGCGATTTCGCGGGACTGGGACGACAAGCTGCTGCGGCTGCGTCACATGGTGGAGATCGGGGAGTAACGAATCTGCTTTACGGCCGCTACGACGACGCGTGGCCTCCTGTTACCATTGGAGCCACGCGCCCGTAGCTCAGTTGGATAGAGCACCGGCCTTCTAAGCCGGG
>DASPNQ010000249.1:0-6449 GCA_035626435.1 Vicinamibacterales bacterium | reverse complement strand
TCACAGCCGCCGGCTCCCGCGCCGACGACGCCGGCCCCCACGACGCCGCCGCCAACGACGCCCGCGCCGCGCGGCGCCGTGACGATCACGGTCAATCCCAATCCAGTCCCGCACAGCGGCACGCCGATCACCGACGCGGCCGGCTGCAGGGACGTCCGCTACACGTGGTTTTACGATCAGGTCTTCCAGGAGACCGGCGGGTCGACCGTGACCTTCACGAACCGGATCGATCTGTTCGACGACCGCGAAACCAACAATCTCGCGACCAACGTCGTCGTCCCGGCCAACGGCACGACGTCGATTCGTTCGCGCTGGTGCAGCTCGAACCGTGCCGCGCACAGCGCGCAGACCCGCTGGACCGGCACTGATGCCGCCGGCAATCCGATTTCCGTGCTCGGGCCGCGCGTCGTTCTGAGCGCAGCTCCATAACCAGGATCGCCGGTCCAGTAAGGGAGTCGTTATGAACGTCAGCGTTTTTGGACTCGGTTACGTCGGCTGCGTCTCGGCGGCCTGCCTGGCCCGGGATGGCCATCAGGTCGTCGGCGTCGACGTCAGCCCTGCAAAAGTCTCGATGATCAACGACGGCCGCTCGCCGATTGTCGAACCCGGTCTGGAGCCGCTCATCAAGCGGCTCGCGCGCGAAGGCCGGTTGTCCGCCACCGACTCCGCTGAGGATGCCGTCCGCGATTCGGATCTGGCGCTCGTCTGCGTCGGCACGCCGGATGTCGGACATGGACAACCGGATCTCGAGGCGCTGTCGCGCGTCGCGTCGGCCATCGGCAAGGCGTGCGCGTCGCGGACCCGGCCGTTCACGGTCGTGATCCGCAGCACCGTGATGCCCGGCACGAACGACCTGATTCGCGAACGGCTGCAGCTGGCGGCCGAGCAGCATGGCGGGTCGCCGGCGATCCGCGTCGCGTCAAATCCCGAGTTCATGCGCGAGGGCTCGTCGATTCGCGATTTCGATCATCCGCCGTTCGTGCTCGTCGGCAGCGAGGATCCGGAGATTCGCGCGCAGCTCAAGGAGCTCTACGCCGCCGTGCATGCGCCGGTCGTCGAAACCTCGATTCGTACGGCTGAAATGATCAAGTACGTGTGCAACACGTATCACGCGTTGAAGGTGTGTTTCGCGAATGAGATCGCCGATCTGTGCGACGCGCTCGGCTCCGACGCGCAGGAGGTGATGCGGGTGTTCCGGATGGATCACAAGCTCAACATCTCCGAAGCGTATTTGACGCCGGGATTCGCGTTCGGCGGGTCCTGCCTGCCCAAGGATCTACGCGCGATGCTGTGCGCCGGCCGCATTCATGCGGTGGACCTGCCGCTGCTCTCGTCGATTCTGCCGTCGAACGAAAAGCAGATCAAACGCGCCGTCGACGCCGTCATGCAATTCAAGAAGAAGAAGATCGGCGTGGTCGGACTGGCGTTCAAGCCGAATACCGACGACCTCCGCGAAAGTCCGATGGTCGCGCTGGTCGAGTCGTTGATCGGCAAAGGCTACGACGTTCGCGTCCTCGACCCGAACGTCGTGATGGCGCGCCTGCGCGGCGCCAACAAGCAGTACATCGAAACCGAAATCCCCCACATTGCATCGCTCCTTTGCGAGGACGTCGACGAGCTGCTGGCGCACGCCGAAGTCCTGGTGATCAGCGCCCGCAGCGGCGACGCCGCCCATGCGGTGGCGCGCGCCCGCTCCGATCAGGCGATTGTCGACCTGACGCGCGGTGTGGTCACAGCTCCCGGAGCGCTCAGGGAGACTTCGGTATGGGCCGCCTCATAACACGCATCCCGGGGACCGCCGCAGCCATCCTCCTGCTGACGCTGGCCGTCCCCTACTCGTCGGAGCCACGGCACGCGCAGAACAATGAGCGCGCCGTGGCCGAAGGCCGCCGCGCGTCGGAACTGCCGCGCGCCACGGTCACCGTCGAACCGCTCGGGCCCGCCGTGCGCACCATTCATGTCGGTGCGGGCGGCAACCTGCAGGCGGCGCTCGACAAGGCACAACGTGGCGACGTGATCACGCTGGCGCCCGGCGCGGAATATCGCGGGCCGTTTCGCCTGCCGGCGGTCGCCGGTGCCGGCTGGATTGTCGTCCGCCCCGCCCTGGCGGACGAGGCGCTGCCCGCTCCCGGCATGCGGATTGATCCGTCGCGTGTGCGTCTGCCAAAGTTGACCAGTACCTCGGGATCGGTGATCGCGACCGCACCCGGCGCTCACCACTACCGACTGGTCGGACTCGAGATCGCGCCGGCGCGGGGGACGTTCCTGCGCTCGCTCGTTGATCTCGGCGGGGAGTCGACGGACCTGGCGTCGCTGCCGCACCACATTGTCATCGACCGCTGCTATATCCATGGCGACCCGCAGCGCGGCAGCCGTCGCGGAATCGCGCTCAATGCGCGCGCGGTCGCGGTCGTCGATTCGTATCTCGCCGACTTCAAGGAGGTGGGCGCCGATTCACAGGCCATCAACGGCTGGAACGGGCCTGGGCCGTTCCGCATCGAGAACAACTACCTCGAAGCCGCGGGCGAGAACGTCATGTTTGGAGGCGCCGATCCGTCGATCGCGGACTTGGTCCCATCGGACATTGAATTGATCGGCAACACGCTGGCGAAACCGCTGCGCTGGCGGGTCGGCGACGCGCGATTCGAAGGCACTGAATGGTCGGTGAAGAACCTGTTCGAGTTGAAGAACGCGCGCCGCGTCCTGGTCGACGACAACATCTTCGAGTACAACTGGGCGCACGCGCAGAACGGTTTCGCGATCCTGTTTACGGTGCGGAACCAGGATGGCCGGGCGCCCTGGTCGGTCGTCGAAGACGTGACGTTCCGCGACAACATCGTGCGTCACGTCGGCGGCGGCATCAATCTGCTGGCGCAGGACGACATCCACACCAGCCGCCAAACCAGCCGCATTGCGATCATCAATAACGTCTTCTCCGACGTCGGCGGCCAGTGGGGTCACGGACGGCTGTTCCAGCTGCTCGACGGCGCCCGCGACGTCGTCATCGATCACAACACGGCGTTCCAGACGGGCACGGCGCTGTTCGGCGGCGATCGCCGGCCGCACCTCAACTTCGTCTTCCAGAACAACATCCTGATGGCCGGTCCGTATGGCATCTCCGGGTCCGGCACGGCCAGCGGCGCGGCGGCGGTCGAACGGTATTTCCCCAACGCCATCATCCGACGCAATGTCGTGGTCGGCGGGACACCCCAGACATTCCCTGGTGACAATGCCTTCCCGGCACGGCTCGACGAGGTCGGGGCGGCGCCGGCACGTCACGGCGAGGCATTCACGCGGTTAGCCAGCCGCTACGCCGGCACCGCGACCGATGGCGGTGATCCCGGAGCGCGCCTGCAGCCTCGCGTCGTCGCCGACCCGGTGTTTCTCGGAGCCGGCGTTGCGGTGGCCCCGCCGGATGCGACGGCATCCTATGCGAACGGCTGGCGCGTCGCGGCGCAGATTGCGTTCTGGCTGGCCTTCGCCATGCTCGGCTACATCTTCATCGGCTATCCGATTCTCGCGCGGGTGCGCGCCGCCATTCGGCCCAAGACCCGCCGTCGCGCGCCGATCGAGCCATCGGTGACGATCATCGTCGCTGCATTCAACGAGGGCGATCGCATCGAGCGGCGCCTGCGCAATCTCCTGGCTCTCGATTACCCGAAAGACCGCCTGCAAATCGTCGTGGCGTCCGACGGATCAACCGACGACACGGTCGCCAAGGCGCGTGCATTTGAGCCGGACGGCGTGATCGTCCATGGCTTCTCGCGGCGCCGAGGCAAGCCCGCGATGTTCAATCGCCTCGTGCCGCGCGCTGCCGGTGACATCGTCGTGTTCGCGGATGCACGTCAGCGGTTCGACCCGCTTGCCGTACGTGCATTGGTCAGCAACTTCGCCGATCCCGGCGTCGGCGCCGTCAGCGGCGAGCTGATCATCACTCCCGGCCAGGACGCGCAACGCGGCGCTGAAGGCGCCGCGATGTATTGGCAGTACGAAAAGCTGATCCGCTCGACGGAGAGCCGCGGCGGTTCGATGGTCGGTGCCACCGGCGCGATCTATGCGATCCGCAAGTCGCTGTTCGAGCCGATGGCCGAGGACACCATCCTCGACGATGTGCTGACGCCGGTGCGCATTGCGCGGCGCGGGTATCAAGTGGTCTTCGAGCCCGCTGCGAAGGCCTTCGACGTCGCACCGCCCAATGGACACGCCGAGCTCGTGCGCAAAGTGCGCACCATCGGCGGCACGTTCCAGCTGTTCTCCCGCGAGCGGTGGCTGCTCGATCCGCGCATTAACCCGCTGTGGTTCGAGACCATCTCGCACAAGTTCCTGCGTCTGACGATTCCGGTGTGGCTCGTGACGCTGATGGTCACCAACCTCGCGCTGCTTGGATTGGGTTTCTATCAGGTGATGATTGCCGGACAGGCGGCGTTTTACGCAGCGGCGCTGGCCGGCTGCGGTCAACAGCACGCCCGTCGCCGCCGCATCATTCTGACGCTGCCCTACACGATGTGCCTTCTGAGCTGGGCGACCGTGCTTGGCTTCATGCGCTTCGCCACGAATCAGCAGGAAGCGACGTGGGAGCGCTTTACTTCACCAAAGGTGGGAACCCCACCTTTGAAGTGACTAGGGACGGCGGCCCGCACGTGCGGGTGTCGCCGTCGGTTTCCGCCGCGCCGGCTGCCGTGTCGGCGCGGCCGTCTTCGGCAGGGGCGCACTCACCGACGGCGCCGCAGGAGCAGCCTGGGCGGTTGACGTCGCTGTGCTGCTCGTTGCGGCCACCATCATCGCGTTCCCGACGGCTCCCCCAATGTCATACAGGGTGGCGTCCACAACGAGCGGGTAGCGCGCCGGCGCTGCGCTCGAATAGAACACCGTGCCGTTCTTCGCGTACTGCACCGTGCCATTGACGACGTAAACGCCGAGGATATCGCCCGTCGCGATGCGAATCTCCGAGCGATACGCGCCCGATTCGCGCACTTCGACGACGCCGTTCTGCAGCCGCATCGCAAACTGAATCTGGGCCGGATCGTGCGACGGGACGCCCGCGGTCAGACCGACGAAGCGCAGCGAGGTTGCTTCGACGACGGTGAACTGCACGCCGCCGTTGCCTGACGCGATCGACTGCGCCGACGATGCACCCGCATCGGGGCAGCCGCCGCAACCGGCCGTTTTCTGCAGGCTCCCGCCCGACACCGCGACATTCGTCGCGTTCACCCATCTCACAGCTTCACCGGTCGTCGTCGATGCCGAAGGTGTCGGCGTCGTAGGTGTCGTCGGCGTCGTGGGCGTCGTGGGCGTCGGAGTTGACGGCGTCGTCGGAGTCGTCGGGGCGGTCGGCGTGGGTGTGGTCGGCGCGGTCGCGCCGGGGGTGGCCCCGAGCCGCTCGAGAGGAATGCGTACGATGTAGGCGTCGAGACGACCGCTGCCGGTGTTCGACGTCCAGATGAAATACTCGCCGGTCGGATCGACATTGCCCTTCGGCATCTTCAGATAGTCGTCGCTGCCGCCGCCTGCCGCATTGAGGTCGGTCATGTTTGGCGCGACGACCAGCGCGTTCAACGAACCGTCAAGGCGGAAGCAGACGATTTCGTTGACTCGCGGCAGTGACTGGCGTGACGCGTTGCTGGCGCACGCCATCTGCTGCTCGATGGCCTTGCCGCCGCGCGAATTACCATGCGCCACGTGACCGAGGCCCGACGACCAGGACGACAGCTGATAGACCAGCGTGCCCTGTGAGGGGTCGGAGGCCGGCTGGCCACCGCGGAGGTCGCGATCGAAGCGCCATACCCGCACCGCGCCGGGCTGCGCGTTGAAGTTGTCTTCGGCGACCAGGTAACCGTGGCCGACGTCGGAGTGGCCGGCGGCGCCGTTCTCATCGGTGAGGACGTGCTCCACGCCGGTCTCGAGATCGACAATGCGGTTGTCTTCCCCGTTCTTGCCGTCGAGATTTTCCTTGATGACCAGCCAACGGCCGCTCTTATCGATTTGGCATTCGTCGAAATCGCCCTTCTTGGGGACGAACACGAACTGTTGGCGATCCTCGCGATACGCGACGCACCCGAGCATCTCGTACGAGCGGCTGTCGCGCAGCGTGGCCGAGTGCACGCGATCGTCGCTGCTCGAGTGCATCTGCCAGATATAGCGTCCCGGATACTTCGACGACACATCGAACACGGTCTCGAAGGACTTGGCCATCACGTCGTAGCGCAGCATGCGCGGCCCGTCGTTGACGTAGAGCGCGTGCGGGCGCGTGCCGCTGAAGTACCAGCCCTCGCCGGTGCCCCACGAAAACGCGCTGTTGCCGTCGAACATGGCGCCGAGGTTGCGCGTCTCGCCGCTGCGCTTGTTGACGCTGAACAGCGTCGGGCCGGTGCCGCCCTTGCGGCGATCGAGACCCAGAAACACCAGCATGGTGTCGCTGCCGGCGTGATTGTTGATGTTGTTCCAATAGG
>DASPNQ010000248.1:0-6839 GCA_035626435.1 Vicinamibacterales bacterium | reverse complement strand
GTGTTGGTCTCGAGATCGACGATGCGATTGTCTTCGCCGTTCTTGCCGTCCAGGTTCTCCTTGATCACCAGGTAGCGGCCGCTCTTGTCGATCTGGCATTCGTCGAAGTCGCCCTTCTTCGGCACGAACGTCCACTGCTGGCGGTCCTCGCGATACGCCACGCAGCCGAGCATTTCGTACGAGCTGCCGTCACGCAGCGTCGCCGAGTGCACGCGATCGTCCGTGCTCGAATGCATCTGCCAGATGTAACGGCCGGGATACTTCGTGGACGCGTCGAAGACCGTCTCGAGCGCTCTCGACATCACGTCGTAGCGCAACATGCGGGGGCCATCGTTGACGTAAAGGGTGTGGGGCCGCGTGCCGCTGAAGTACCAGCCTTCGCCCGTCGCCCACGAGAACGAGGTGTTGGCATCGAACAGCGGTCCGCGATTTTGCGTCTCGCCGGTGCGCTTATTGATGCTGAACAGCGTGGGGCCCCCGCCGCCCTTGCGCCGCTCGAGGCCGAGGAACACCAGCATGGTGTCGCTGCCGGCATGGTTGTTGATGTTGCTCCAGTAGGAGTAGCCGACCGGCATCACGCAGTCGGCGCCGCCGCAATCGTTGCCGTTGGTCAGTCGAATGCCGCTGGTGTTGTACGGAGAGGGGAACGTGAATGGACCGCGCTCCGGCAGAAAGGTCCGCGATTCACCCGCAGAGATCAGCGGCCGCAGGCCGGCGCTGGTCGCCGAGTCCAGGAAACCGCCGGTGGCGGTTGACTGCGCGGCGGCGCTGGCGGCCACGCTGAGAACGACGGTGGCCAACGCGGCACGGACGACACGAGAAGGTCGATCGGACACGGCACTCTCCTTCGGTGGGGCGCAGCGATATCCACTGCGCCCGCGTATTGCCCTAGGAAGAGGGGTTGGGGAAGGAAGCCCTCTCACGAGCTGTTCGCGAACTCCTTCCGCACCTCGACCGACTTCGCCCTTCGATGGCGAAGTGGAACGTTTTATTGAGGAAGAAAGGACCGCCGGCTGGCTGGTCCTACGGACAACGTCTGAAAAGTCGGTTCACACGCACACGTATCAGGTGATACGCGCTCAGAGAACGTCACATTGTCAGGGTTGTCGGCAAGTCAGCTATGACAGCGACGATTCATACTGACGACTAGAGCGCCGTCAGTCAAGCAGGAAGGGAGAAAAAAGTCGCCTGTTTACAGAAAAAGTACAGTCACGACCTCACACTCGTTAGGGCGCTATCCAGCAGCTCAACGGCTGTGGCGGCTTGAGCGCGTGAGAGGACGAGTGGAGGCGAGAGCCGGATCGAATTTTTACCCGCGCCCAGCACCAGAAGGCCGCGCTCAAAGCACGCGTCAACCACTCGATCGCGCTCACTTGCAGCTCGTTCCTTGGTAATTCGATCACGGACGAGCTCGATGCCGATCATTAAGCCTTTGCCGCGAACCTGCCCAATCAGCGAATGCTTCTGCTGCAGTTCGAGCAGACGATCGAACAGAAACGCGCCCACCTCGACCGCGTTTTTCATCAGGGAGGATTTCAGGAGTTCGATCGTCTTGAGCGCTGCCGCGCACGCGAGCGGGTTGCCGCCAAAGGTGCTGGCGTGCGACCCAGGCGGCCACGTCATTACGTCGGCTCTTGCCGTCGTGACGCCCAGTGGCAGGCCCGACGCCACACCCTTCGCGACCGCGACGATGTCGGGTTCCGTAGCGAAGTGCTCCATCGCGAACATCCGGCCGGTGCGGCCCATGCCGGACTGCACTTCGTCGGCAATCAACAGCATGCCGTGACGCGTCGTGATGTCGCGCAGGCGCTGGTGAAACTTCATTTCCGGGACCACATAGCCGCCTTCACCCTGAATCGGTTCGACGACAATCGCCGCCACGTCGTCCGGCGCGATCAGATGCACCAGCAACTCGTGCTCGAGAAAGTCCAGGCATTCGGCCTGACATGATTCAGGTTGCAGCCCAACCGGACAGCGGTAGCAGTTCCCATAGGGCGCATGAAAGACGCCGGGCTGCATAGGCCCGAAGCCGCGCCGTTGAATGGCCTTGCTCGAGGTGAGGGACAGCGAGCCGAGCGTGCGGCCGTGGAAGCTGCCAATGAAGGCGATCAGCCCGAACCGTTTCGTCGTGTAGCGCGCCAGTTTGATCGCCGCCTCGACGGCTTCGGTGCCCGAGTTCGAGAAGAACGACCGCGCGCCGCCGCTGAACGGCGCGATCGCTTCGAACTCCTCGGCCAGGCGTACCTGCCCTTCGTAATAAAAATCCGTTCCTGACATGTGCAGGAACTTGTGTGCCTGCTCGACGATGGCGGCCACCACGTCGGGGTGCGCATGGCCGGTGGCGTTCACGGCGATGCCGGCAGCGCAGTCGAGGAACACGTTGCCGTCGACGTCTTCGACCATCGCGCCGCTGCCGCGAGCAATGACGAAGGGATAGCCGCGCGTATATGAAGGCGACACGACCCGCCGGTCGCGCTCGATCAGCGCTTTGGCGTTCGGGCCCGGAAGCGGCGTCTTGATTAGCGGCGTTTCCATCTGGTGCCCTGCGGGCCGTCTTCCAGAATAACGCCCTTCGACAACAGCTCCTGGCGGACTCTGTCGGCTTCGGCAAAATCGCGGCGGCGCCGCGCGTCCTGGCGTGCCTGGATCGCGGCGTCGAGTTCCGCCTGCGGAATCGGCGGCACCGCGTCCTCGGCGCGCCTCAGCGACAACACTCCCAGCACGCGATCGAAATGTTCGAACGCGGCGACAATCGCCGGGGCGTCCCCCCTGCCGACCTGCTTTGCGTCCATTGCGATATTCAGCGCGCGAATCAGGTCGAAAATCTCGCCAAGGCCGGCCGCGGTATTGAGGTCGTCACGCAGCGCGGCGTCGAACCCCTCGACCGCTTCGGCGACACGCGCCGCGACGGCTGGATGCGCGTCCCCCGCGGTCAGGGCTTCGACGCGGCCGAGAAAGTCGGTCATGCGCCGCAACGACTCTTCCGCCTGCTCCAACCCGATCCAGGTGAAGTTCAGCTGCTTGCGGTAATACCCGGACAGCAGGATGTACCGCAGCGCCGACAGACGGAAGCCCTTGTCGAGCACGTCCTGTACCGTGTAGACGTTGCCAACGGACTTCGACATCTTCTGGTTGTCGACGAGCAGGTGCTCGATGTGAAACCAGAAGCGCGAGAACTCCTTCCCCGTCGCGCCTTCACTTTGCGCGATCTCGTTCTCGTGATGCGGAAACACCAGATCGACGCCCCCGGTATGAATGTCGATGGGCGGCTCGCCGAGCAGCCGCAGCGCCATCGCCGAGCACTCGATGTGCCAGCCGGGTCGTCCAGGGCCGCAGCCGTAATCCCACGACGGCTCTCCCGGCTTGGTCGATTTCCACAGCACGAAATCGCGGGCGCTTTCCTTGTCGTACTCGTCGGAATCGACGCGCGCGCCGGACTGAATGCCTTCGTGATCGAGCCGCGCCAGCTTGCCGTAGGTAGGCAGCGTCGAGATCTTGAAGTAAATCGAGCCCTCGCTCGCATAGGTATGACCGCGCTGACCGAGCGCGTTGATCATGTCGGCCATCGCCTTCAGATTGTCCGGATCGGTGGCGCGCGGTGTGTCCTCGACCGGTTCGATGCCGAGTGCCGCGGCATCTTCGCGGAAGGCGGCGATGTACTGATCGGTGTAGTCGCGAAGCGGCAGACCGGCCTTGGCGGCGCCGAGGATCGTCTTGTCGTCGACGTCGGTAAAGTTCATGACGTGGTGCATGCCGTAGCCGGCGACGTATTTCAACGCGCGGCGCAGCACGTCGACGCAGACGAACGTGCGGAAGTTGCCGATATGGCCGCGCGCGTAGACCGTCAGGCCGCAGGTGTACATGCGGACGGTGTGGTCGCGCGTCGGGACGAACTCTTCGAGCTGGCGGGTGAGAGTGTTATAGAGACGCATCGCGGTCAGGACGTGAGGGCTTCGGACACCGCCTGCCCTCCCATCGTCACCGTCAGCTGCCCGTCGGCGGCGCTGAAGACCACCTGGCAGTGCGTCGAGAAACTGCCGGTCAGCAACTGCCTCGCAACACGCCGCACGCGCTCGACGAAAGCCGCGCCCTGCGCCGCGTCGATGCTCGCGTATGTCGCGGCATGCGCGGCCATGGCGGCGACGACATCGGCCCCGGCCGGGTCATTCGGTACCGACAGCTTGAAGGTAAATGACTGGGGGGTCATCGAATAGGTCTAGACCGATAGTCTATCGAACAACCGAGTCGCGCGCCGAACATCCGCGGCAATCTGCTCCTGAAGCGCTTCGACGTCTGGAAACTTGCGTTCGTCACGCAGCCGCTGCACGAAGGCGAGGCGCACGTGCGTCCCGTAGAAATCGCGCGACAGGTTGAGGACGTGTGTTTCGATGGTCGTCTGCAACCCGTCGCCAAACGTCGGCCGGCCGCCGATGTTGGTGACGCTCGGCAGCGTCGTCCCGTCAATCGTCACGGCCGTCGCATACACCCCGTGCGGCGGGATCAGCTCGTTCGCGGTCGACAGATTGGCGGTCGGAAAGCCAATCTCGCGGCCGCGATGCGCGCCATGCACTACCGTGCCATCGATCGCGTAATGATGCCCGAGCAATGCGCCGGCTTCGTCGACGCGGCCCTCCGCGACCAGGCGGCGGATGCGCGTGCTCGACACGACGAAATCCTTATACCGGATCGGGTCGATTTTCTCGGCGCGGAAGCCGCCCTGCGCGCCAAGCGACCGCAGCAGCGAGAAATTGCCGCTGCGCTCGCGCCCGAACAGGAAGTCGGCGCCCACCCACACTTCGGAGACGCGCAGCCACTCGACGAGCACGCTGCGCACAAATTTCTCCGGTTCCCACTGCGACATTTCACGCGTGAAGCGCACGACCGCGGTACCGGCGACCCCGGCCCGCGCCAGCGCGTCGAGCTTCTGCTGCTTGGTCATCAGTAACGGCGGCGCCTTGTCGGGCCTGAGCACGCGTGGCGGATGGGGGTCGAAGGTCAGCACGACGCTGGTGCCGCCGCGTTCGCCGGCGCCGCGCTGAATGCGCTCGATGATCTTGACGTGGCCGCGATGCAGGCCGTCGAAGTTACCGAGCGCGAGCACCGGCGAGCGCCACGCCGCCGGCCGGGGATCATCGGGATAGTGGATTACATCCACCTGTCCTCCGTCGGCGCCGCCGCACCGGCATCATCGTCCGCGTCGGCGAATGCCGGCGCCGCGTCGATGGTGAACGTCAGCCCGTCGTAGGCCAGCTCGACGCCGGCCGGCAGCGAGCGGTTCGTCTCAGCGTGCGCCAGTTCGTGGCAGATGTGCGTGAAGTAGGTCTGCCGCGGCTTGAGCACCCGGACCACATCGAGGGCTTGCGCGACGGTGAAATGCGTCGGGTGCGGCCGGTGGCGGAGCGCGCCGAGGATCAACACCTCGACCCCGGAGAGAATCCGCCACGCCTCATCGGTGAGCCGGTTGCAGTCGGTGACGTAGGCGAACGATCCGAAGCGGAAGCCGAAAATCGGCCGCGTCCCATGAAAGATCGGCACCGGCTGAATCCCGACCGGGCCGACGTTGAAGCCCCGGGCGATCGTCGACAGCGCGATTTGTGGAATGCCGCCACCTTGTTCGGCGGGCGGGGCGAATACGTACGAAAACGCGCGCCGCAAATCGCCGGCGGTGCGCTCGTCGGCGTACGCAGGAATCGCGCAGCCCATGATCGCGTTGAAGCGGCGCACATCGTCCACGCCCATGATGTGATCGGCGTGGCTATGCGTGAACAGGATCGCGTCGACGCGCGTGATGCCGTAGGTCAGCGCCTGCATCCGCAGATCGGTGGAAGTGTCGACCAGAATGCCCGGCCCGCCCTCGACGTCGAGGTGGATCGACGGCCGCGTCCGGCGATCGCGCGGATCGGGCGACCGGCACACATCGCACGTGCAGCCGATCATCGGCACGCCATGTGACGTGCCGCTGCCTAGGACGGTGACGCGCGCCTGCATCCAAAAATGAAATGCTAGCATACGCGCATGACTGATCGCGGTGCGTCGAGCGACACCGCCGGCGCGCGTTTCGATGAACTCGTCGGCATCATGCGCACGTTGCGCGGCGAGCACGGCTGTGAATGGGACAAGCAGCAGACCGTCAAGTCGCTGCGCCCGTTCGTGCTGCAGGAGACCTACGAGCTGCTCGACGCCCTCGACCGCGGCGATTACGCGGCTCTGGAGCACGAGCTGGGTGATTTTCTCTTCGAGGCCGTCTTCCTCGCGCAGATTTGCGAGGAGGAAGGACGTTTCTCGATCGCGGACTCGATCTCGTCGATTGCCGGCAAACTGATTCGCCGCCATCCGCACATCTTCGACGCGGCCGGGGCCCCGCTGGCGGCGTCACCGCCCGGCGCGACCGACGCTCTGACGCCGCAGCAGGTCAAGCGGCAGTGGGAAGAGATCAAAGCGAAGGAGCGCCGCGACGCCGGAACCGAACAACAGACGATCCTCAGCGGCGTGCCCCGCGCGATGCCGTCGCTGCTGCGCGCCTACGAGCTCAGCACGCGCGCCGCGCAGGTGGGTTTCGACTGGCCGGAGACCGGCGACGTCATCGACAAGGTCGAAGAAGAAGTGCGCGAGCTCCGCGAGGCGGTGCGCGAGGGCGGCGCGACGTCCGCGGCAGCCGAGGAAGAATTCGGTGACCTGCTGTTCTCGCTGGTCAACGTCGCGCGCAAGCTCGGCATCGAGCCGGAAGCCGCGTTGCGCGTGGCGAACGATAAGTTCCAGCGGCGGTTCGACGACCTCGAACGCAGCGTACGCCACGACGGCCGGCAGGTGCGCGACCTGACCTTGCCGGAGCTCGAGGA
>DASPNQ010000247.1:0-19766 GCA_035626435.1 Vicinamibacterales bacterium | reverse complement strand
TCTCAAACCTTTCAACGTGCCATGGGGCCAAAGTGCCAAAGTGCGACGATGCCAGAGTGCCTTCTACCTTTGGCACCCTGGCACCCTGTTGATGGCACCTATTGGCCTCCTTGGTTGAAGTTGCCGCCACCACCACCGGCGGGCGCCTGTTGGGCGCGCTCGAAGTTCACCAGCGACTTGCGGTAATCGGCCAGCGCGCGCAGCTCGGTGTTCTGCGCATCGCGTAAATCGCGCTGCGCCTGGACGACGAAGAAATTGGTGGTCATGCCGACGTCGAATTTGCTCTGCTCGGCTTCGAGGCGCTTCTGCGCCAGTTCGCGAGCCGCGGTCGCCGCTTCGACGCGCTTCAGGTTGCTCTGCACCGTGAGCGCCGCGTTGGCGACCTCGGCGGCGACCTGCACTTCCAGCGCGCGCAGACGGGTCAGCGACTGGTTGCGTTGCAGTCGCGCGCGCGCCAGCTGTGCGTCGGCCTGGCTACCCATCAGCGGATACGACAGCGTCACCGAGAAATTCCAATTGGGATAGTCCCGCTGCCGCAGCACGCTGAGCGCATCGAAGAACCCGCCGGGGATGGTGCCGACGACCTGGCTTTCGATGCCCGATCCGCTGCGGCGGAAAAATGTGCCGCCGATGCCCTGCGCGCCATAGCTGGCATTGAGATCGAGATCCGGCAGCGCCTGGTCGCGGAAGAACCGAATATTGACGTCGTTGACGTCCAGCGTCTTGCGCGTATTGAGCACGTCGGTGCGCTGCGCCAGAGCGTTGCGAATCGCGCCTTCGACATCCGCCGGCGGCGGCTGCAGCGAGGGCAGATCGACCGGCCGCAGCGTCTGGCGCCACAGCGGATCGTCGGTGCCGCTCACCAGAAACCGCTTCAGCGCGATCTCTGCCGTCTGCGCGCCGGCTTCCGCGGCGGCGAGATTCTGGCGGCGCGTCGCCGCCTCGGCCTGCGCCTGCACGATATCGAGCGGCGCCAGCGTGCCGACTTCGACGCGCGCCTGGTTGTCCTCGACGAGCTTGTCGGCGAGATCGGTGGCGCGCTGGGCCACGTCGACCGCGCTCTGCGCGAACACCAGATCCCAGTACGCGTTGCGCACGTTCGCCACCGTTTGGGTCACGGTGGCGCGGGCGCTTTCTTCGGAGATGTCGCGATTGAGGAGGTTGATGGCCAGCTGCTGGCGCGTGTTGTCGAGCTTGAAGCCGCGCAACAACGGCTGCGTGAACGAGGCCAGCAAACCGGTGGTGAACAGCGGGTTGTAATTGGCGAGGACGTCCGATGAGTTCACTTTGGAGTTCGACCACGCCACGCTGTAGTTGCCGCCGAACTTCGGCACGGTCTGCGCGATCGACGCGTTGTAGGTGAGCGTGCCTTGGTTGACGCGCGTGCCGCCCGTCAACGTGCGCGTCGGCAACTGATAGTTTTCGCGCTGGCCGACCGTCGACGACAGCACCGGCAGGTAGGTGTTTCTAAAACCGGCGACGAGAAAATCAACGGATTGTGGCTCGAGCTTCGCCACCTGAATGTCGAGGTTTTTTTCGAGGGCCAGCGACACCGCCTCCTCGAGGCGGATTTCGCGAACCACACCCGATGCCGTGCCGGCCTGCGCGGACGCGGCGGCGGCCCGCTGTTTGAGATCGCGCAGGCCCTGCTGATAGGCCTGCATCGCCTGCCGGACCGCCGCGTCCTGGTGCTCGGCGTCGGGTGGGGCGGACTGTTGCGCGGCCGCTGGAACGGCGCACGTCAAGAGGACGACAGCAATGCTGGTAAAACGCTTCATTCGTGACTCGAACCTTGAACTTGAACCTTCAACTTCAGCGCTGAAGGGTGATGGTCTGCTGTGAACCTGGAAACGATCCGTACGCGTTACTGGCCCTTGCCCTTGCGCTCTTTGTCGCGGCGCTCGCGCTCCCTGCGGTCGTGATCGTGCATGGCGTTGAGCTTCACGTTCTGTTCGTCGTTGAGCACGCGGCGGATGCGGAACAGCATCAACGTGCGGCTGCGGGTCAGCTCGTTGCGGGCGAGCTCGAGGCGGTCGGTCGCCTGCATCACCGTGGCTTCGTCGGATTTCGGATCGGCGATGACCTTGGAGAGCTTTTCTTCATGACGATCGACGGCCTGCTTCTGCGCGCGCAGTAGCGCGGCGGCGGCTTGGTAAATCCCGTCGATGCGGGCGATCTGGTCGCTGGTGAGCTTCAGCTCCTTCTGAAACCGTTCCGATTGCCACCACCGGAAGCCTTGCGCGGCGGCCGGCGTGACCGGCTGCATCATCAGAGACAACACCAGACAAATGAACAACTTACGTAGGATCTTCATAACTCTAAGAAGGCTTACGACCGACCAAAAGCCGGTGTTTACGGCTACTGGGAATCCGGCAGGGGCGTCAGGGCATCGAGCGCGCGTAATTCGGTGGCGGCGCGCATCTCCATGACGGTCTCGATTTCGCCGAGCAGGTTGTCCTCAGCCGCCGCCGAGACGTCCAGGTACGGAGAACGCGCGGCAGCGCTCGGCGCCGCGGCGGCCGGGGCCGGCCGGCGGCTGGACTGGCGCACGAGCGGAATGAGTTGTCCGCCGAGCAGTCCGATGATTAAACCTGCGGCGGCGGCAACGCTGATCCAGCGGCGATTGAGGCGGGTGGGTTCGACGCCCGCGGCCGCGGCTTTTGGAAATCGAATGACCTTGGCGGGGTGGCCCAGATGGGCGAGCCGGGCGAGGATCTTGTGGCGCTGCGTCTCGAGCGCGCGCTCGTCAAAATGGGCATCGGCTTCCGCGCAGGCCGCCGCCCGGTACGCCTCGAGTAGCGCGTGCTCGTCCGGCTTGCTGTGATCGCGTCCGCTCATGCCGTTCCTCCCAGAACCCCTCTCAACTTTCGTAACGCCCGGAACAAGTGCACGCGCACCGTCGCCTGGCTCATGCCCGTGGCCGCGCTGATCTCGGCCGGTGTCCGCTCATCGAGATGGCACAGCGTAAACACCAGGCGCTGGCGATCAGGAAGGCTCGCCACGGCGTCGGTGACCTGCTGCCATCGCTCTTTCGCCAACAGCCGCCGCTCGTGCGAGGCCTCGTGCGTCGGTATCTGCTCGACCGGCCGGCCATTGTCCTCGTCCGCGGACTGGCTGATCCAGCGCTGCTGGCGGCCGCGCGCTTTCAGCCGATCGAGCGCGGCGTTCACCAGAATGCGGGTGAACCAGACATCGAAAGGCAGCTCGCTCCTGTACTGCTCGATGTGCAGGAATACCTTGACGAACGCATCCTGCACCGCCTCGTCCGCGTCGGCCGCATCGCGCAGGTATTGAAACGCGATGCGGACGGCGCGCCGCTGCAACAACGCGACGAGGGCGCCGAAGCGATCGCGCGCCGCGTCGCGGTCGCCGGCTTCGACCAGCGCCTTGATCTCGGCCGCCAGCAACGAGGCGGGCGAAGGCGCCGCGTCGGTCTGGCGCGGTTGCCGTTCGGCGGCGCGGTCGACGTTGGGCTGTCCTGCCATCTTTTACGGTTGAAGGGGTTACAACCGTTTACACGTGCAACGGTCGTCGCTTATTAGTGTAACAGCCCGGCGGGACAACTCCATCCAGCGTATTGACTTAGCCCGACAGCCATCAGTACCATCGATGGTTTCGATGCAGTCGGGGAACCCGTCATCGGAGTCTGGAGCCATATCCTTATGAGTACCACCCAGGTCGGGCAGGGACTGGAGGCGCACGGCGTGCAGACCTCGAAGCCCGTCCATTTCAACCTGTCCACCGCGTCGCTCTACGAGCATGCCATCCGGCGGCAGGAAGGCGCCCTGGCCATCGAAGGACCCCTGGTCTGCCGCACTGGCGCGCACACCGGCCGCTCGCCGAACGACAAGTTCGTCGTCAAGGAGCCGGGCAGCGACGCGCAAATCTGGTGGGGGAAGGTCAACAAGCCGATCGAGCCCGCGCACTTCGACGTGCTGCGCCGCGACATCATCAATCACCTCAAGCAGCAGGAGCTGTTCGTTCAGGATTTGTATGCCGGCGCGGATCCGCAGTATCGGCTGCCGGTTCGGTTCATCCACGAGCTGTCGTGGCAGAACCTGTTCGTCCGCAATCTGTTCATCGTGCCGCCTGCGGCCGATCTGCAGAACTTCCAGCCGCAATTCACGGTCATGACCGCGCCGTCGTTTAAGGCCGACCCGGCGCGCCACGGCACGCGGTCCGACGTCGGCATCGTCCTCAACCTCGCCTCGCGCGAAATCCTGATCTGCGGCACCAGCTACGCCGGCGAAAACAAGAAGGCGATCTTCACCGTCCTCAACTATCTGTTGCCGCTCAAGGGCGTGCTCTCGATGCATTGCTCGGCGAACATCGGCGAGGGTGGCGACACGGCGCTGTTCTTCGGCCTGTCGGGGACGGGCAAGACCACGCTGTCGAGCGATCCGCATCGCCGTCTGATTGGCGACGACGAGCATGGCTGGAGCGATCGCGGCGTGTTCAACTTCGAGGGCGGGTGCTACGCGAAGATGATCAAGTTGTCCGCGGAAGCCGAGCCGCAGATCTACGCGACCACCCGCCGCTTCGGCACGGTGCTCGAGAACGTGGTCATGGATCCGGCGACCCGGCGGCTGAATTTCGATGATGCCACCTTCACCGAGAACACGCGCGGGGCCTACCCGATCGAGTTCATCGACAACGCGGTGCCGACCGGCGTCGGCGGCCATCCGACGAACATCGTCATGCTGACCGCCGACGCATATGGCGTACTGCCGCCGATCGCGCGGCTGTCCGCGGCCGGCGCGATGTATCACTACCTGTCGGGGTACACCGCGAAGGTCGCCGGCACCGAAAAGGGCGTCACCGAGCCGAGCGCGACGTTCAGCACGTGTTTCGGCGCGCCATTCCTGCCGCTCAACCCCAACGTCTACGCGAAGCAGCTCGGCGAGCGGATCGCGAAGTACGGATCGCGTGTCTGGCTGGTCAACACCGGTTGGACCGGCGGCCCGTACGGGGTGGGCAGCCGCATGAAGATCGCCTACACCCGCGCGATGATCAACGCCGCACTGTCCGGCGCGCTGGACAACGTCGCGTATCAGCGGCACGCGGTCTTCAACGTCGACGTGCCGACCAGCTGCCCGGGTGTGCCGCCGCAGGTTCTCGATCCGCGCGGCACCTGGGGCGACACCGCCGCCTACGACGCGCAGGCCGTAAAGCTCGCGAAGATGTTCGTCGAGAATTTCAAGACGAACTTCGCCGACGCCGAGCCGGCTGTCGTCGCCGCCGGACCGACGCTATAGTTCGGAGTCGGGAGCCGCCAGCGGTGGTCGTCGTTCACCGCTGCCAGCTCTCCCCACACACCGTTGACGATGTCTCTTGAAGCGGTTATCGGCCTTGAAATCCACGCGCAGCTGCTGACCGCGACGAAAATCTTCTGCGCCTGTCCGACGGCATTTGGCGCGGCGCCGAACGCGCACACCTGCCCGGTGTGCGTCGGGCTGCCGGGCGCGCTGCCCGTGCTGAATCGCGAAGCGGTCGATCTAGCGGTGCGAGCCGCGCTCGCGCTGGGCTGCGAGGTACGCGAGCAATCCGTCTTCGCGCGCAAGAACTACTTCTATCCGGACCTGCCAAAGGGTTACCAGATCTCGCAGTACGAACTGCCGCTCGCGGTCGGCGGCGGTCTCGCGCTGCCGCGCCTGCGCCACGCGGGAGACGACGACGGCGGCAGGTTCGTGCGGCTGACGCGGATCCACATGGAGGAGGACGCGGGAAAGTCGCTGCACGAGGGCTTCGTCGACTCGGACCGCAAGACCTATCTCGATTACAACCGCAGCGGCGTGCCGCTGATCGAGATTGTCAGCGAGCCCGATATGCGCTCGGCCGAGGAAGCCGCGGTGTTCTTCGAGACGTTGCGGCAGATTCTGGTGTGGCTCGGCGTCAACGACGGCAACATGGATGAAGGCAGCCTGCGCTGCGACGCCAACGTCTCCGTCCGGCCGCGGGGGAGCGACACGCTCGGGACGAAAACCGAAGTGAAGAACGTCAACTCGTTCCGGTATCTCGAAAAGGCCATTAATTACGAGATCGGCCGGCACATCGACGTCCTCGAGCACGGCGGACGCATCGTGCAGGAAACACGATTATTCGACGCGGCTCAGGGCAAGACCTATTCGATGCGCAGCAAGGAAGAGGCGCACGATTATCGGTATTTTCCGGATCCCGACTTGCCGCCGCTGGTGGTGGACGCGGCGCGCCGCGAGCGAATCAAGGGATCGCTGCCCGAGTTGCCCGATGCCCGCCGCCGACGCTTCATCGAGCAATACGCGTTGCCCGAATACGATGCGGCGCTGCTGACGCAGACGCGCGGCGTCGCCGACTACTTCGAGGCAGCGGCGCGGGAGTCACGGAACCCGAAGGCGGCCAGCAACTGGGTGATGGGCGAGATCCTGCGCAACATGAAGGAGCGCGCGATTGAGATCACTGCCATTCCGATCCCGCCGTCCGCGCTGGCCGGGCTGATTGCCATCGTCGAAAAGGGGACGATCAGTTCCACGGTGGCGAAGGATGTCTTCGCAAAAATGTACGACAGCGGCCGCAGTGCCGCCGACATTGTCGCGGCCGAGGGTCTGGCGCAGATTTCCGATACCTCCAGCCTCGAGCCGCTGGTCAGGCGGATCCTCGACGCGCATCCCGAGATCGTCGCGGAAATTCGCGCGGGCAAAGACCGCAAGTTCCAGTTTCTCGTCGGCCAGGTGATGAAGGAAACCCGCGGCAAGGGCGACCCGAAGATCGTGACCGAGCTGATGAAGGCCGCGATCGGCTAACCCACTGGAATCTCTTACAATCCGCTTGTGATCGAAACGCAGTCGCTGGCGAAGACCTATGGCCGCGGCATGTACGCGCTGCGCGGCCTGGACCTCGCCATCGCGAAAGGCGACTTCGCGTTCCTGACCGGCGCCAGCGGCGCGGGGAAGAGCACGTTGCTGCGGTTGCTGCTGCTGCAGGAGCGGCCTTCGGAAGGGCGGGTCGTCGTCGGCGGCCGCAACCTCGCTGACCTCGATCGCGACGAGATCCAGGCGTACCGCCGCACCGTCGGCTTCGTGTTCCAGGACTTCAAGCTGATCGCGTCAAAATCCGTATTCGAGAACGTCTCGTTCGTGCTGCGCGTGCTGGGGCAGCCAATCGAGCAGCAGCGCCGGCGTACCTATCAGGTCTTGAAGTGGGTCGGCCTGCAGCACCGCCTGCAGGCGATGCCGCGCGAGTTGTCGGGCGGCGAGCAGCAGCGCGTGGCGATTGCGCGCGCCCTGGTGAACGAGCCGCACATCATCCTCGCGGACGAGCCGACGGGAAATCTCGATCCCGACTTGTCGCTGGAGATCATGAGCCTGTTCCGCGAGATCAACGCGAGCGGAACGACCGTACTCGTCGCGACGCACGACCGCGAGTTGATCAGACGGGTCGGCAGGCGTGTCATTCATCTGGATCAGGGGCGGATTGTCGACACGCCGGAGCCGCGGCCGTGACGGTGGTCGGGTACGCCTGCGACGAAGGCTGGGCGAGCCTGCGGCGCTCGGGCCGATCCGCGTTCGTTTCGATCGGAACTATCGCGATCGCGTTTGCCACGCTCGGCGGCTTCCTGTTGATCTCCGTGAACGTGCAGGACGTGCTCGATCGTTGGCTCGATGCCGCGGAAATGTCGGTGTACCTCCATGACGCGGTGAGCGACGCCGAACGGGCCGCTCTTGAAGAGCATTTGCGCGCGCAAGCGGTCGTCGCGGGCGTGGAATATGTATCGAGGGAGCGGGCCCTCGACCGTTTTCGCGTTGACTTCCCGGAGTTGCGTGACGTTGCCGAGGGCGTGGGCGAGAATCCGTTTCCGCCCTCGCTCGAAGTGCGGCTGCGTCCGGACGCTGTCGACGCCGCCGCTGCGCTGTCCCGGGATCTCGCCGGGCGGCCGGGGGTCGCGGACGTGCGGTACGACCAGCGCTGGCTGTCGCGTCTGGTCGGTATCGTCACAGCTGCGCGCGTCGCCGGTGCGCTGGCGACGGCGATTCTGATGCTCGGTGCCGCCTTTACCGTAGCGGCCGTCGTGCGCTTGTCGCTTCATGCGCGGCGCGATGAGCTCGAAATCATGCAGTTGGTCGGAGCGCCATTCAGCTACATTCGCGGCCCCTTCATCGTTGAAGGCATGTTGCTTGGGGGGATTGGCGCCGCGGTGGCGCTGGCGTCGATAGCCGCGTTGTATTCGACCGTGCTCGGATCGCTGGGCTCGAACGTCGCTGGCGTCACCGATCTCACCGAGATCAGATTTCTTGGCGTGGCAGAGCTCCTGCTGATGCTGGCTGGCGGCGTCCTCGTCGGCGGACTGGCCGGGATCATCGCATCACGCGCGATCCGGTAATGCTGGAGGTGCGTCGCCGTTTGAACGGTCAGTTAATTGACATGGCGTTACAAATGCTTTTACACTGCGGTTAACCCGTTATGCCGAGGGCAAGAACCCGAATCCCAGGTTTTCTGTTGGATCAGGCTGTTCCACCTGCGGTCTCCACATTGACTGAGTTTTATCGCGAAGAATTCGTCAAGCATCACAAATGCTTGCAGGCCCAGCGTGAGTATTACAGCGCACAAGCCATCCAGAACGCCGAAGACGCCCTCCTGAAAATCATCGCCGACCTCGATCGCCTCTCCGAAGACAAAAACGCAGAACACGTCGTTGCCAAGCTCTTGAAAGAGTTCGACGTGGTGACCGGCCTGTCAGGCTGGTCGGATCCCTGCAAGGTTCACTGACCGTTAGCGTCCTCACGCTCAAACAAGATCTTCAGCACATCGTCCGCGCCGGCGTCGACGCGGTGAGCGCCGATCGTGTGATCGCCCGAGCGCTGCGTAATCCGGCGATCGCCGAGGTGCTCACCGGTCGGCCGCTGCACATCGTCGCCGTCGGCAAGGCCGCTGCGGCGATGGCCGCGGCGTTCGCACTGCCGCATCTGGCGATCCGTTCGGGGATCGTCATCGGCACGCATCGACACCAGGAGTTGCCGGCGCATCTCGAATGGATCGAATCGAGCCATCCGTTTCCGGACGGTCGAAGCGAGCTGGCGGGCCGGAAGGCGCTGGCGATCGCCCACGGTGTGCACTCGGGGGAGGTGCTGGTGATTCTGCTCTCCGGCGGCGCGTCGGCGCTGATGGCGGCGCCGATCGACGGGCTCACGCTGCAGGACAAGATCGACACGACGCGCAAGATGATGGCCGCCGGCGCGGACATTCATGCGCTGAACACCGTGCGCCGGCATTTGTCGAACGTGAAAGGCGGACGTCTGGCGGCGGCGTGCGTGGGCACCACGATCACCCTGGCCATTTCGGACGTCGTTGGCGACGACCTGCACGCGATTGGCTCGGGTCCGGGCGTTCCCGATCGCTCGACGTGGGCGGATGCCGCCGCGGCGCTGAAACGATTCGGCGGCGATGCGCATGCGTCGACAGTGCGCGCGTTGGTCGAGCGGGGTGTCGAGGGCGTTGTGCCGGACACCCCGAAACCGGGAGATGCATCGATGGCTCGCGCGCACGCGCGCGTGATCGGCAGCCGCAACGACGCGATGGAAGGCGCGCGGCTGGCGGCAATCGAACGCGGCTACCACGCCGTGGTGATGCCTGACCCGGTAACCGGGGAAGCGCGCGTCGCGGGTCCGGAGTGGTTGTCACGGGCGCGCGAGCGACTCGCGAACGTGCGCCGTCCGTCGTGCGTGATTTCAAGCGGCGAAACCACGGTGACGGTCACCGGTTCAGGCGTGGGCGGCCGTAATCTCGAGTTTGCATTGTCCATCGCCGAAGCAATTCGCCAGTGGCCGAGCGCAGCCATGGCGAGTGCCGGCACCGACGGCATTGACGGATCGGCTGGCGTGGCCGGCGGCATGGTCGACTCGACCACCATGGATCGCGCGGCGCGCGCGGGGCTCGAGCCGCCGGGCAACTTTCTTGCAGCGAACAACTCGCTCGCTTTTTTCTCGCCGCTGGATGACGCTATCCGGTTAGGGCGCACCGACACGAACGTCGGCGACTTACAGGTGTTACTGATTGACTAAAGACGACTTACTTCGCCTGATGCGGCAAAAGGTGCCGCATCCTGCCACGCCGCGCGAAATCGTGCGCGAGCTGCGAGTGCCGCGAGAAGACCGATCGACGTTGAAGCGACTGCTGCGCGTCCTCGTCAACGACGGCGCGCTGGTGCAGATCAAGGGCAACCGCTATGGGCTGCCCGACCGCATGGATCTCGTCGTCGGCAGGCTTGACGGACATCCGTCGGGTTTCGGGTTCGTGACGCCCGAGCGACCGATCGAAGGATTGAAACGCGACATCTTCGTCGCCGAACACAACCTCAAAGAGGCTCTGCACGGCGACCGGGTCGTGGTGCGGATCGAGCGCTACAACAAGGACGGCCGCGCCGAAGGACGCATCGTGCAGGTCCTGGAGCGGGCGGCGACCACGGTGGTCGGACGGTTCGAAATGGATCCGTCCGGACTCGGTTTCGTCGCGCCGTTCGACAAACGCCTGACCATGGACATCCAGATTCCTCGCGCCGACACACGCGACGCCGAGCCCGGACAAATGGTCACCGTCGAAGTGACCCGGTGGCCGACGCCGCATCGCGGACCGGCCGGACGGATCATCGAAGTGCTCGGCGATATCAACGATCCTGGCGTCGACACCGAGATCATTCTGCGCAAGCACGACATTCCCGACGAACACTCCTACGACGCCGTCGCCGAAGCAAAGCGCCTGGGCACCGAGGTCCGCGACAAGGATCTGGCCGGCCGCACGGACTTCCGCGATCGCACCGTCGTGACCATTGACGGTGAGCACGCGCGCGATTTCGACGATGCGATTTCGATCGAGAAACTGAAGAACGGGCATTACTGGCTCGGCGTGCACATCGCCGACGTCGCGCATTACGTGAAAGAGGGCGGCCCGCTGGACGAGGACGCCTACGAGCGGGGCACGTCGGTGTACTTTCCCGAGCGCGCCGTTCACATGTTCCCCGAGGAGCTCGCGACCGGGTTATGCAGCCTGCGCCCGAACGTCGACCGTCTGGTGCAGTCGTGCCTGATGGAAGTCAACACGCGCGGCGACGTCGTGCGCTACGAGATTCATGACGGCATCATCCGCAGCGACGCGCGCATGACCTATACCGCGGTCAACGCGATCCTGACCGAACGCGACGAGACCGCCATCGCCAAGTACCGCGAACTCGTGCCGATGTTCGAGTTGATGCGAGAGCTGTTCGAAATTCTCAATGCGCGCCGGCATCGGCGGGGCTCGGTCGACTTCGACCTTCCGGAAGCGCAGGTGGTGCTGAACGAATCCGGGTTCATCGAGGACATCGTCGCCTCCGAGCGCAACGTCGCCCACCGCCTGATCGAAGAGTTCATGCTGCTCGCCAACGAAACCGTGGCGGGGCATCTCGAGGAGCAGGGCATGCCGGCGCTCTATCGGATTCACGAACCGCCGGATCCGCTGAAAGTGCTGCAGTTCGACGAATTCGTCAGTGCCTTTGGATATTCGCTTGGCGCCGGCGAGAACAGCGTCAAGCCCAAGCACTTCCAGAAGCTCGTCGAGAAGATCCGCGGCACGCCTGAGGAGCGGCCGATTGCCTTCTTGATGCTGCGGACCATGCAGAAGGCCCGCTACGACTCGTTCAACGTCGGCCATTTCGGCCTGGCGGCCCCGACCTATACGCATTTCACGTCGCCGATTCGCCGTTATCCCGACCTCGTCGTGCACCGGTTGCTGCGCGAGGTGCGCCACACGCGCGTGACCGACGAGCGCAAGGCGGAGCTCGACGAGGAGCTGCCCGAAGCCGGGCGGCATACGTCGGAGCGCGAACGCCGCGCCGCCGATGCGGAACGCGAAATCCTGCAGTGGAAGAAAGTCCGGTTCATGGCCGACAAAGTCGGCGACGCATTCGACGGCTACATCACGGGGGTCGCGCCGTTCGGGATGTTCGTCGAGCTCGTGGACCATTATGTCGAGGGCCTGGTGCACGTCAGCACGATGGCCGACGACTATTACCGCTTCCGCGAGCAGCAGCACGCGTTGTTCGGCGAGAACACCAAAAAACTCTACCGGCTCGGCGATCAGGTACGCGTGCAGATTGTCCGCGTCGACATGGAGCGCCGCCAGATCGAGCTGGCGCTCGAGGACGTGCTCGAGAAGGTCAAGCGCGACGAACGCTCGCGAGGACCGGCGCGAAGTGCATCCCGCCCGAAGAAGGACCAGCGGAAAGGGACGCCGGAGGAACGGCGAAAAGCCAAGAAGAAGCGCCTCGGCCGTAACGCGCGGATGCGGATGAAGACACGATAGGGCAGGCAGACAGGCAGACAGGCAGACAGGCAGACAGGCAGACAGGCGGGCAGGCAGACAGGCAGTCTCGAAATGTACAACCTCGTCGTGGGAACCGCCGGTCACATCGATCACGGCAAGAGCTCGCTGGTCCACGCGCTGACCGGCATCGATCCCGATCGCCTGAAAGAGGAAAAAGCGCGCGGCATCACCATCGAGCTCGGCTTCGCGCACACGACGATTGGCGACGTCAACGTGGCGTTCGTCGACGTGCCCGGCCACGAACGGTTCGTGCGAACCATGCTCGCCGGCGTCGGCGGCATTGATTGCGTGCTGCTGATCGTGGCGGCCGACGAATCGGTGATGCCGCAGACGCGCGAGCACTTCGACATCTGCCGCCTGCTGCGGATTCCGCGCGGCATGGTCGTGCTCACCAAGTCCGATGTCGCGGATGCCGAGATGCGTGCGCTCGTCCGCCAGGATGTCGCCGAGCTGGTGAAGGGTTCGTTTCTCGAGGCGGCGCCCGTGATCGAGGTGTCGTCGACGACCGGTGCGGGCCTCGACCTCCTGCGCGGCGCGATTGCCGCGCAGGCTCCCCATGTGCTGCATCGGCCGGTCGAGGCTGCCGCACGGCTGCCGATCGACCGCGCCTTTTCGATGAAGGGTTTTGGCACCGTCGTTACAGGCACGCTGGTTGCCGGAACCGTTGCGGTCGAGGACGAATTGTCCGTCGAGCCGGGCGCGCGAATCGTGAAAGTGCGCGGTGTCCAGGTCCACGGCAGGCCCGCACGACACGCGGTTGCCGGGCAGCGGACCGCAATCAACCTTGGCGGTGTCGACGTCGGCGATGTCTCGCGCGGCGAGACCCTGCTGCGGCCCGGCACGCTGAGCGTCACCCGCCGCGTCGACGCGGAGATCGATCTGCTGAAATCGGCGCGACCGCTGAAGCACGGCGCGCGCGTCCGCATCCACAACGGCACGTCGGAAGTGCTGGGCCGCGTCGCGATTGCCGGCGACGCCGCCGAGATCGCGCCCGGTGAGCAGGCGCTGGTCAGGCTGCGGCTCGAGGCGCCGGCCGTCGTGACCCGGCACGACCGCATCATCCTGCGGGCCTATTCGCCGCCGATCACCATCGGCGGCGGCATCATCCTCGATCCGGCGCCGACTCGCGCCGGCATCCGCAGCCCCGAAGGGCGACTGCACCTGGCGCGGTTACGGCCTGGCGCCGACGACACCGACGCCGTCGCGGCGATGATCGACGCGGCTGGTCTGCCGGGCTTCGCAATGTCGATGCTGACGTCGCGGGCAGGTGTTGCGCCGGGCAGGGTCGAGGCGATGCGCCAGGCCTTGCATGCCCGCCATGTCGTCGCGGCCGGCGATCGACTGATCGCCGAACGTCACCTCGAGCAGGCCGCGTCGGAGCTTGTCGCGCTGGTAACCGCCAACCACCAGGCCGACGCCATGAGCGACGGCCTGCCGCGCGAGGAGGCGCGTGAACGGCTGTTTGCGCGCGCCGCGCCGGCGGTCTTTGAAACCGTCCTCGACATGCTGAAGCGCCGAAACGCCTTGATCGGCGCGGAGCGCCTCGCGTTGCCGACGCACAAGCCAAGCGTCGCCGGTGCGGACGATCGCTTGCGGGCAACGCTCATCGAGGCGTACCGCGTTGGCGGTCTCAAGCCGCCGGACGCCGCGGCCATCCAGGCAAGCGCGAAGGCGGCCGCGCCGGTGATCGACAAGATGACGACGTTATTGGTTCGTGAGAAGGTGCTGGTGCGGCTGGACGGGATTGTCTTCCACGCCAACGCGCTGCAGCAATTGAAGCGAGAAATCGGGGAGTTGAAAGCGGCCGCGCCCGGAGGCCGCGCGACCGTGGACGTCGGCACGTTCAAGGAGCGCTACGGGCTGTCGCGAAAATTCGCGATCCCGCTGCTCGAATACCTCGACCGGGAGCGCGTCACGAGACGAACCGGCGACGTCCGGCTCGTGCTGTGACTATTTCTCTTCGGTGCCTTCCTTCATGGAATTCTTGAAGTTCTTGATGCCGGAACCGATGCCTTTGCCCAGCTCGGGCAGGCGGTTCGCGCCGAAAATGAGAATCACGATCGCCAGAATGATGAGCATTTCCGGCAGGCCCAGAGGCCCGATTAGGGAAAACATGGGATTGCTCCTTGAGGCTTGATTGTAACCGGGATCCGCAGAGCGGCAACGCCCAACCGGCCAACGTCCTGGTTCCGGGCCGCCGCTGCCGCCGCACGCGCGGCCTTTTGTCACACAAAGGCGTCAAATAACGTGGCGCTGGGTTTGCACTTGTCAGCCTCGAAGCGCGTCGGTCAGAATGACCGTGGGTTGGCTCGCAAATAGCTGATGGCAAAGGTCGCACAGCCACAATTTGAGGAATCGCGCACGGCTCCGCTGCACTTGTCGGACCGTCCGGTCGAGCTGCGCTTCGGGTTCGAGCAGCGGCGATCCGGCGTCGGCGTCGGCGCGTCGATGGCCGCGCACCTCGCGTTCGCGCTGGCAGTCCTCCTCGCGATTCGCTTTGCGCCGCAACCCGCCGCTCTCGAACTACTCCCTGATACGACCATCAACGACATTGTCTGGCTGGACGTTCCGGGCCCTGGCGGCGGCGGTGGCGGCGGCGGCAACAAGATGCCGGACCCGCCGAAAAAGGCGGAGTTACCGGGTAAGGAAAAAATTACCGTCCCGGTGAAAGAGGAGCCCAAACCAACTCCTGAGCCGCCGAAGCCCGATCCGCCGAAGGAAGAGCTCACGATTCCGGCCAAGACCATGGCCGCTGCGGAGAACACGCTGCCCGGCGTGATTACGCCGTCGGCACCGACCGAGTCGCAGGGGTCCGGCACCGACGGTGGCGCCGGTGCGGGCAAAGGCACCGGCATTGGCGCGGGTCAGGGTACCGGCCTCGGGCCCGGGTATGGCGGCGGCACCGGCGGCGGCGCGTTTCGGCCCGGCGCGGGCATCACGATGCCCCAGATCGTGCGCGAAGTGAAGCCAGCCTATACGGCCGACGCGATGCGCGCGAAGGTCCAGGGGTCCGTCTGGCTCGAATGCATCGTCATGCCCGACGGTACCGTCGGCGACGTCAAGGTGACACGGTCGCTGGATCCGATCTTCGGCCTCGACCAGGAAGCGATCAAGGCGGCCAAGCAATGGCGCTTCAAACCGGGGATGCGCCAGGGTGAGCCGGTCCCGGTGATCATCACCATCGAGCTGACGTTTACGCTGCGCTGACAGCTTCCGGAATCCGCGCGGCGGCCGTACCGATCCGCGCGGCAATCCCAACATCCCAGACCCGACGATCACTCATTTGCAGACTGCCATTACCGCGTCCACGCTGAAGTTCGAAGTTGATCGCCGCCGAACGTTCGCGATTATTTCCCACCCCGACGCCGGCAAGACCACGCTCACCGAGAAGCTGCTGCTGTATGCAGGGGCCATCGAGCTCGCCGGCGCGGTGCGCGGCCGCAAGACCGATCGTCACGTGGTTTCCGACTGGATGGACATCGAGCGCGAGCGCGGCATCTCGGTGACGTCGGCCGCGGTCGAATTCGATCTCGGCCCGCATCACCTGACGCTGCTCGATACGCCCGGCCACAAGGACTTCAGCGAAGATACCTACCGCACGCTGTTTGCGGTCGACGGTGTGGTGATGGTCATCGACGCCGCCAAGGGCATCGAGTCGCAGACCCGCAAGCTGTTCGAGGTCTGCAAGCTGCGCCGTTTGCCGGTGCTGACCTTCATCAACAAGCTGGATCTGCCGAGCCGCGATCCCTTCGATTTGCTCGACGAGATCGAGCGCGTTCTGGGCATTCATGCGGTGCCGATGAACTGGCCGATTGGCAGCGGCGATCGGTTCCGCGGAGTCTTCGACCTGCAGAACGGCACCGTGCACCTCTACGATCGCAAAGAGCGCGCGCATCCGGCGCCGGTCAACGTCGGCGCGGCCAACGATCCGCGAGTCGCGGCGCTCGTCGGCGAAGACGCGTGGCAACACTTGGTCGATGAAACCTCGCTCGTCACCGGCGCGGGGACCACATTCGATCACCAGGCCTACCTCGATTTCCGCCACACGCCGGTGTTCTTCGGAAGCGCGTTGTCGAACTTTGGTCTGGAGCCGTTCCTGTATGCGCTGACCGAGCTCGCTCCACCACCTCGCGGCCGCGAGAGCGATCAAGGCGTGATTGCGCCGGACACGCCGCACTTCACGGCATTCGTCTTCAAGATCCAGGCGAACATGAACAAGCGCCATCGCGACCGGGTGGCGTTTCTGCGCGTCTGTTCAGGCGTGTTCGAAAAGGACATGGTGATCGTCAACGCGCGCGCAGGGCAGGAGATCCGCGCCGCGCGGCCGTACCGATTTTTCGGCGGCAAGCGCGAAACCATCGAAAAGGCCTTTCCCGGGGACGTCGTCGGCCTGGTGAACCCCGGCCAGTTCGGCATCGGCGACACCCTGTATGCGGGGCTCCCCGTCAAGTACCCGCCGATCCCGAGATTCCCCGCGGAGCATTTCGGCGTCGCGCGCCTGCGCGACGTGCGCTTCAAGCAGTTCGACGAGGCGATTCGCCAGCTCGAAGAAGAAGGATTGATGCAGGTGCTGTTCCCGACGATCGGACGCCGCGAGCCGATTCTCGGAACCGTCGGTCCGCTGCAGCTGGAGGTGCTCGCTGTTCGGTTGAAAGACGAATACAACGTCGACGCCGATGTCGATTCGCTCAACTACACCGCGGCCCGCTGGTTGATCGGGCCCGCCGATAAAATTTCGTCGATGCAGATGTCGCTCTCAGGCGCCCGGTCGGTGACCGATCGGCAGGGCAGACCGGTGATGCTGTTCGAATCCGAGTGGGCGCTCGATTACGCGCAGCGCACGTATCCGGACGTGAAGTTCCTGGCGTTTCACGCGGATTAGACGCCGAGCCGCCAGGGGCTTGCGGAAGGTGGCGGGCGCGCGTTATACAACTGCGCCATGAGACCGCCGGCCTTTAAATTGATGATCGCCTTGTCGCTTCTGGCTCTCTCATCACCCGCTTCCAGCTTTGCGCAACAGGCACTGGGGCTCCGCATCGTCGTCATCGAGGGCGAGGATTCCGTCAACGTCATTCAGCAGAAAACAGCCGTGGCACCGGTCGTCGAAGTGCGTGATCGAAACGGCAATCCCGTCGCGGGCGCTACCGTGACGTTCAGCGTCAGGGGCGGCCGCGCCTTGCTGCAGAACGGCGCGCGGCAGCTGGTCGTCACGACCGATGCGGCTGGCCGCGCAACGACGGCTTTGACCCCGGTTGGCAACGGCGCCGTCCAGATCCAAGCGACTGCATCAGTCGCCGGCGAAACGGTGTCCACGACGATCAGCCAAGTCAATGTCGCGACGGCGGCGGAGGCAACGAAAGCCGCCGCGGGCGCAGGCGGCGGACACACTGGGTTGATTGTCACGACTGCCGCACTCGCCGGCGGCGGCTTGGGCGCCTGGCAGATCGCCGACAGACTCAATGGCGACGACGAGTTGGCAGAAAGTTGTGGGTTCCGCTTTCAAATCTCCCCGGTATCCGTGCCTGCTGCGGGTGGCAATTTTACGTTCACCTTCGAGGCGAACTGTAACTGGATCGCGACCACCGATCAGCCATGGTTGGTGCTGATTGGGCCGACTTCGGGCAACATCGGCGACAACGGCCCGGCTGGGCAGAGCTTTCCGGTTGTCAATCTTGCCTACACGGTTCAACCGAATCAGACAACGAGCTCGCGGGTCGGGCGCATCACGGTGAAGCCGCGCAACCCGGATCCACACTTCGTGATTCCATCATCAGAATTGACGATTACGCAGAGCGCGGGTCCGCCGACCTTGTTCATGTTGGGCGCTCAAGCAGTGACGGCGATGCGGATCGGGGCGTGCGCGACACCCACGGTGATCGACTCAGTCACTCTCCAGCTCACCGGTGATGAGGCGTTGGTGCAATTGTCCGTATCCAGCGGCTGTGGCTCTTCTCAGTCATATGGGCCGCGCCGCGTTGCGCGATCGGGAGACAGCTTGACCGCCTGGCTTCCGCGGGCCGACGGTGGCCCTCCAGTCCTGTTCGAAGCGAACATCGCGGGCGACGAGCTCCGCGCGACCCTGCAGATCGACGGTACGCATGTGCCGCTGACGCTAATCAGACGCTGAGCCAACGCATAGCCAGCGCAAAAAAAAGGCCCGGGAGCATCGCGCCCCCGGGCCTGATCGACAGATCACTAGATCGAAAAATCACCAGATCGAGATCGCCAGATCACCAGCTCACCCGATCATGAGATCGGGATCTTAGTACATCCCTCCCATGCCGCCGCCGGGCATGCCCGCCCCGGCTCCGGCTTCCTTCTTCTCCTCCGGAATTTCCGACACGAGCGCTTCGGTCGTCAGGAGCAGGGACGCGATGGACGAGGCGTTCTGCAGCGCGTTCCGCACGACCTTGGCCGGGTCGATGACGCCGGCCGCGACGAGGTCCTCGAACTTCTCGGTCGCCGCGTTGAAGCCGTGGTCGCCCTTGCCTTCCTTGATCTGCGCCACGATGATCGAGCCCTCGAGTCCGGCATTGGTCGCGATCCAGCGCGCCGGTTCCTCGATTGCGCGCTTGATCAGCGTCACGCCGATCGCCTGGTCGCCTTCGAGCTTGAGGCTCTCGAGCGCCTTGCTGGCGCGGATCAGCGCGACGCCGCCGCCCGGGACGATGCCCTCTTCGACGGCCGCCTTGGTCGCGTGCATCGCGTCTTCCACGCGCGCCTTCTTTTCCTTCATCTCGGTCTCGGTCGCCGCGCCGACCTTGATCACCGCCACGCCGCCGACCAGCTTGGCGAGGCGCTCCTGCAGTTTTTCACGGTCGTAATCCGAGGTCGTCTCTTCGACCTGGACGCGGATCTGCTTGACGCGGCCTTCGATCGCCTTGGCGTCGCCCGACCCTTCGACGATCGTGGTGTTGTCCTTGTCGATCGTGACTTTCTTGGCCTTGCCCAGGTCCTCGAGCTTGATGTTCTCGAGCTTCACGCCGAGGTCCTCGGTGATCGCCTTGCCGCCGGTGAGGATCGCGATGTCCTCGAGCATCGCCTTGCGGCGATCGCCGAACCCAGGCGCCTTGACCGCGGCCACCTGCAGCGTGCCGCGCAGCTTGTTGACGACCAGCGTCGCCAGCGCTTCACCTTCGATGTCTTCCGCGATGATCAGCAGCGGGCGGCCGAGCCGGGCCACCTGCTCGAGGACCGGCAGCAGATCCTTCATCGAGCTGATCTTCTTTTCATGAATCAGGATCACCGGGTGGTCGAGCACGACTTCCATGCGCTCGGGATCGGTTACGAAATAGGGCGAGAGATAGCCACGGTCGAACTGCATGCCCTCGACCACATCCAGCGTCGTCTCCAGCGTCTTCGCTTCTTCAACGGTGATGACGCCGTCTTTGCCGACCTTCTCCATCGCCTCGGCGATGATCTTGCCGATCGTCTCG
>DASPNQ010000246.1:0-52738 GCA_035626435.1 Vicinamibacterales bacterium | reverse complement strand
CGGGCAGAATCCAATCGGGCATCAACTGAAGCCCGCCGGCAAGGGTCCATGGTTCACCGTCGTCGGCGTCGTGGCCGACGTGCGCCAAGCCGGCATTCAGTCGCCGGTCGGCACGGAAATCTACGTCCCACATCGGCAGGCGCGGCTGTTGCTGTCCGGGTTCGTCCCGCGATCGATGAATCTGGTGCTTCGCGTCGACGGCGATGCGATGTCTCCCGCGTCGGCACTCAGCCTCGAGATCCGGCAGATGGATCCGGGCGCTGTTGTGTCCGCGATCGCACCACTGCAGGCGGCGATCGATCGCACCATCGCTCAGCCGCGGTTGCTGGCCTGGATGTTCGCCACGTTCGCGGTCCTGGCACTGGCCGTGGCGGGCATTGGGGTGTACGCCGTCACGTCATTTGCCGTCAACAGCCGCACCAGCGAATTCGGGCTGCGAATGGCGCTCGGCGCCGAACCCTTCGATGCGCTACGGCTGCTGATGAGCAGCGGCAGTGCCGCGATCGGCGTCGGTCTGGCTGCGGGTCTTGCTGCCACGGCCGGCGTGGCCGGCATTCTTCGAAACCTGTTGTTCGGGGTCGGGGCGCTCGACACACGTTCGCTCGTCCTCGGTGCGCTGTTAATCGCGTTGATCGCAACCATCGCGACACTGGTACCCGCCATCAGGGCGACACGGATCGATCCGGTGTCGGCGCTACGCGAATGGTGATCCGTTCAATGCGACGTTCGCACTTGATCTCGGTATCGACAAGAGGGGTTTGATGATGAGAGTTCTTATTGTGGCCGCTTTACTGGCAATCGGCGTCGGCGCGTCCGTTGCAGCGGATGTCAACCAACTGGCGGGGAGATGGATCGGCGGCGTCGTCACCGCTCGCGGAACCATGGACATCGCGCTGAACTTGAGCGCCGCGAAGAATAAGCTGATCGGCGTCCTCAAGACCGATCATGGCGACTGGGAGATTTCCGGCGTCGCCGAAAAGGACGGCGTCTGGACCATCGGCATGCAGAGTCCCGGCGGTCCGGCAACGATGAGTGGACGCATCAAGGGATCGGTGTTCTCGGGTCAGTGGAACGTCCCCGGCTTCGAGGGGACGTTCGAATTAACCCGAGCAAAGAAGCAATAAGGAGCGGCGATTGAGATGACCTGGCGCATCGCCGCAAGCCGGTTCGCGCAACACGCACAGCATGACGAAAGACTGGCGCGAGCCGGCGCGTGTACGCGGTCGCGACTGACGGCCCCTCGTGGTCCGGTGATGGAGCGGGTGGTCTCTCTAAACCAGGGCACAGGTCCCTCAGTCTATTGCTGCGCCGACGTGGTACTGACCGTGCGCTTTTCCGCCGCAACCGCTGCAGCCACTTCCGCCAGCAGCTTCTGTGCGTCGTAGACGATGCCGTCCTTGATCGTGAACTTCACGCCGCCGACCTTCTCCTGCTTGTTGGTGCGGTCGTTGAGGCGCATGTGGCCGGTCCCGTAGAGGACCTTCAGGTTGGCGATCGGATTTTCCGGAACGATGACCAGGTCGGCCAGCATGCCGGCGCGGACCACGCCCATCGGCGCCGGTTCACCACGCGGCTCGTACAGCGTTTTCGCCCCCCACATCGTCGCCGAGCGGATGATCTCGAGCGGCAGGAACCCGGCTTCACGGAACAGCTCCATCTCCTCGACGTAGGCGAACCCGTAGGTCTTCCAGATGAAGCCCGAATCGGTGCCGAGCGTGACGCGGCCGCCGATGTTCTTGTAATCGTTCATCAGCCGCAGATAGCGCTCGTAGAACTTCTTCCAGTGATATTCGTTCTCGCTGGTCCAGTCGTAGAAGTACGAGCCGTGGTTGTCGCGGGTGCTCTGGAAGTAGTTCCACAGCTGCGGCATCGTGTAATGCTGATGCCAGTCGGCGTTGCGGGCCCGCATCAGGTCGCGTGAGGCGGCGTAGATGTTGAACGTCGGATCGAACGTGACGTTGTTCTTCTTCTGCTGCTCGAGATATTCCCACCACTTCGCCGACCCGGGCTCGTGCGCCTGGTTCCAGATGCGTGCGATGTCGCCGAAACGGTGCTGCTCGTTGTTGTAGTCGTAGTCGACCGGGAACTCCTGAATGGTGCGGTCCTTCAGCATCGACTCGAGGTGGCCGTAGTAGTGCGTGATGGTGTCGAGGCCGGCGTTGCCGGCGTCGCGTCCGTTGAAGTTGGCGACGCCGTTCTGGGACAGGTGTGCGACGGTGCCCATCTTGTGCTTGTGGGCCTCGTCGATCGCGGCGGTAATGATCTCCGGCGTCTCGTCACCACGGTTGAAGAACTTGATGCCGTCGATGTTGTTGGCCGCGGCCCAGCGCACCCACTCGCGTGCTTTCTCGGGCGATTGCACCGGGCCGTTGGTCCAGCCCGCGCCCAGCGTCTGGTAGTTGAAGATGCGCGGCGCGGCAATTTCATTGCGTGCCGATCGATCCTTCTCCGAACTGGCGAGCGCCGCCCCGGCCAGCGAGACGCCGCGCACGGTGGTTACGCCGTGCGCCAGCCACAGCTTGTACGAATAACTGAGGTCCGGCGCCTTGCCGGCTCCGGATCCGTGAACGTGCATGTCGACGAAACCGGGCAGCACATACATGCCGCGGCCATCGATCTCGAATTCGGCGTCGCGCGGCTCGCGGTTCTCCTGCAGCGCCATACCGGGCCAACCCGCCTGGCGTACCTGCGTGATGCGGTTGCCCTCGATGACGATGTCGATGGGGCTCAGCGGCGGCCCGCCGGTGCCGTCGATCAGCGTCGCCGCCCGAATCACCATTTTCTTGAACGGTCCCTGGCCCTCGCCGGCCTTCCGGGCCGGGGCGGCGGCGTCGGTGTTGGCACGGCCGCGCTGCGCCTGATCGGCGGATGAATCAAAACCGGCCGTGAACACAGCGGCGGCGGCAATCGCGGCCACGAATTTCATCGATTTATGCATAGAGTTCCTACTTCCCCGGCTCCCCAGCTGCCTAGCTCCCTAGCTCCCTAGCTCGCTAGCTCCCTAGCTCCCTAGCTTTGGGGGAACTTTACCTCACGCCGCACCGTCTTGTTGTTGACAGTCGACACCAAGCTTGGTGTCGGACATCGACACCATGAACCGAACCCCCGACCTGCTGCCCGGCACCCTCGACCTGCTGATCCTGCGCACCCTGCAGAAAGACGCGCTCCACGGCTGGGCGATTTCCGAACGGATCCAGGAGATTTCCGAAGACGTGTTGCAGATCAACCAGGGTTCCCTTTACCCCGCGCTCCACCGCCTCGAGCATCGCGGTTGGATCGAGGCCGAGTGGGCCGTCTCGGAGCTCGGGCGGCGAGCGAAGTACTACCACTTGACGGCATCCGGACGCCGGCAACTCGCCGTCGAGGCCCGTGAATGGGAGCGCATGGCCAACGCGATTGGCCGCGTGATGAAACTGGCATGAGCATGAACCTGCGCGACCTCAAACTGCGGCTGCGCGCCCTGATCCGCCCCGGGCAGGCCGAACGCGACCTCCGCGACGAGTTGTCGTTTCACATCGAGCGCGAAGCGCGAAAGCTGATCGACCAGGGGCTGCCCCCGGAGGAAGCGGCGCTGACCGCGCGTGCGCGGTTCGGCTCGGAGACGGTGGCCGCCGACCAATGCCGCGATCAGCGCGGCCTCGCATTTTTCGACAACACCGTTCAGGACATTCAATACGCCTTGCGGACGTTCTGGCGCGCGCCGCTCACCGCTCTCACCATCGTCGGCACCGTCTCGCTCGGCCTCGGCGTCGTCGCGGTGTTGTTCACCATCGTCAACACGCTGCTGTTTCGCGTCGATCGCGTGCCGGACGTCGACCAGATTTACGCTGTTCAACGGCCCGAGGTCTCGGACCCGTCGCTGGCGGCATTCACGAAGCGCCACTTCGACGCGCTGCGTGCCGAGACGGACGTCTTCACTGACACCTTTGCCGCTTTGACCAACATCGATCTGCGAGTCGACGGGCGGATGACGGCCGTCAATCTCGTCAGCGCCGATTTCTTCCGTGTCGTGCGCGTCCAGCCGGTCTTGGGACGCACGTTCACTGCCGCGGATGAGTCCGAGTCTGGAAGCAATGCGGTGGTCGTCCTTAGCCACAAAGGCTGGGATCGACACTTCAACAAGGATCCAAACGTGCTGGGGCGCCGGGTCACCGTCAACGGCGCGCCGTTCGAAATCATCGGCGTGATGCCGGAGGGACTTCGAGGCCTCGAGATGAGCGCGCCCGATTTGTGGGCGCCGCTTGCGCAGCTCGCGCAGTTCCGCCCGATGCATGCGGGCCGCGAGGACAGTGTCGGCATCGAGATCGTCGGACGGTTGAAACCGGATGTATCGAAGGAGAGCGCTCGCGCTCAACTGGCGGCATGGGACTCAAACCAGGCGCCCACCGCGGCGCGGACGGTCGGCATCGAGCTCGTGCCCAAGCGCGGCACGGACCCGCAGCCGCTCGCGGCTGTCGCGCTGTTTACCCCGCTGTTCTTCGCCTTTGGTCTGATTCTGATGATTGGCTGCGCGAACGTGGCCAACTTGCTGCTCGCCCGTGGCGTGGCGCGGCAGCGCGAAATCGGCATCCGTTTGTCGATCGGCGCCTCGCGCCGCCGCATCGTGCGTCAGCTGCTGACCGAGAGCGTGCTGCTGGCGCTGGCGGCCGCTGCCGGCGGCTACGTGATTTCACGCGTCGCGCTCGAACGCGCGGTAACGTGGATGTGGCGGGTGATGCCGATGGACCTCGGCGACATCAATCTCAGCGTCCCTGCCGCGGACTGGCGGGTGGCAGTGTTTCTGGTGGTCGCAGCCATCGGCGCAACTGCAATGTTCGCGTTGATCCCCGCGTTGCAGGCCACCCGGATCGAACCGGTGCGCACGCTGCGCGGAGAACTGGTCAAGGACTCGCAGCCGGGCCGGGCGCGAAACGTGCTGATCGGGGTGCAAGTCTTTGCGTCGGCACTGCTGCTGATTTGTTCGGCGATATTCCTGCGGAGCGCGATCGCCTCGGCCCGTTTCGACCCTGGCATCCGCACGGCCGACACGATCCTTCTCGAGGCCATCAACGAGCCGAAGCGTGCCGCGATGCTGCGAGCCTTCGCGAGCGAATCGCTGATCACCCTCCACGCTGCGGTGCGGCCGCCCCTGCTGGCGCCGCCGCGGGCAGGGCTCGCCGACAGCGGCACCGGCAAGAACCAGGTGCGCTACAAGTTCGTCAGCGCTGCATATTTCGATGTGCTCGGCATCCAGATCGTGCGGGGCCGGCCGTTTACGCCCGCCGAGGGTGACGCGCATCCCGTCGCGATCGTCTCGGAGTCCCTGGCGCGCTCGTTGTGGCCGAATGGCCACGGCGTCGGCGAGACTTTCCGCATTGAGGCGGACCCGAGCGGTGGAACGAGCTCAGGAGCCATGCTGAACCTCGATCCTCGTCCAAACGACGAGCCGCCGCTGGCGCCGCGCATGGTCACCGTCGTCGGCGTGGCCCGCGACGTTCCCGGTTTTCGCATTACCGACGTCCGCGAAGCGGGCGTGTTTCTGCCAACCAGTCTGGAAACGCCGAAGTCGGCGATCGTCGCGCGCGTGCAGGGTGATCCGGATCTGGCACGGCAGGCGCTGATCGAGAATCTGACGCGGGTCGATCCAAACATGGGGATGCTCGTCACGTTACGGACGGTGGCGAGGCTCGAAACGTTTTTCCTGGAGATCGCGTTCTGGGTGTCGGTGATTCTGGGCGGGCTGGCGCTGCTGCTGACGGTGTCGGGCTTGTTCAGCGTCCTGTCGTACCTCGTCGAGCAGCGCACCAAGGAAATCGGCGTCCGCATGGCGCTCGGCGCGTCCTCTCAGAAGGTGACGCGATTGATGCTGGCGCAAACGGCCGGTCCCGTGATCGTGGGACTGGTCGCGGGCGGGGCGCTCGCCGCCGCGCTCGCCACCGTAGTACTGGCAACCCCGGCCGGCGGCTTGATCGCGGAGATCGTGCACATCAGCGATCCCGTCGCGTATGCGACCAGCCTGGCGGTGATTATCGTGGCCTGCCTGCTGGCCGCGTGGATTCCGGCCGCGCGTGCGGCGAAGATCGATCCGATGCGGACGCTGCGCCAGGAATAGGCGCGTTACTTGCCGCGCAGCACCGCGGCCGGATCGATCTTTGCGGCGCGCCAGGCGGGGCCGAGGATCGAAATCGTCGCGGTGACGGCCAGCACGAGGATCACGGCGGCGAAGGTCGCGAAATCCAGCGGCTGAACGCCGAACAGCATTGACGTGATGAACCGCCCCAGCACCGCCGACACGATCAGGCCCAACACCGCGCCGATCGCGACCACGCGGGCGGCGCTCGTGACGACGAGCCGCAGCACGTCCTGAGTCGTCGCACCCAGCGCGCGGCGCACACCGAAGTCCTTCATGCGCTGCTGAACCGAATAGGCCAGGATCCCGAACACGCCGACCATCGCCAGCATCACCGCGAGTGCCGCGAATGACGCGACCATGACGGCACGGAAGCGATGGCGTCCCGTCGCGCTCCATTCGACGTCCTCGAGGGTCGTGATGTTGGACACGCTGACCAGTTGATCCTTGTCGATGCGCGAAATCGCCGCGCGCACGGCGGGCGCCAACGCGGCGGCGCTGCCGCTGTTTGGCTTGATCAAGAGGTTGATATCGCCGATCGGATCCTGCAGGAGCGGCGTGTAGATCTGAACGTAATCAAAGGCTTCATCGGGCCGCCGTTTCACTTGCCTGGCGACGCCGATAATTTCCAGCGTCACCGGCTTCTCGTTGGGCGAATCGACGGGCTTGACCGACACTTGCACGCCGATCGGATTGCGGGGCGCGAGGCTTCGGGCAAACGCCTCGTTGACGATCAGCACGCGCGGGCTGCCCATCGCGTCGCGGGCATCGAAATTCCGCCCGGCAACGATCGGCAGCTCCAGCGTGGAGAAATACGACGGGCTGACGATCTGGTAGCCGGTCGTTGGAATCCGCGCCGGATCGAGCGGCGCATCACCGACGACCTCGTAGTTGAACAGGTACTCGCCGAACACCGACTCCCCAAGCGGCAAACCTGACGACCAGCCGACATCGGCGACGCCGGGAATCGCCCTGACTTCCGCCTCGACTTGATCGTAGAACTGTTGCTGCTTGAAGGGCGGCGGATACGCGCTGCCCAGCGGATCGACGAGCATCGTCAGCACGTTCGTCGCGCCATAGCCGCGATCGTACGACTGCACGGCAATCAGCGTCCGCAGCAACAGCCCCGCACCGAACAGCAGCAGCACCGCGGTGGCCACTTCACCCACGACCAACAGGCTGCGCAACGTTCCGCCACTGCCGGTCGTGGTGCGGCTGTCCGCGCCCATCGCCTCGGTCGGGGCAACGGCCGTGGCTTGGAACGCCGGCGCGATGCCGAACACCACGCCGACCAGCAGCGCCGTCACCGCACAGAATGCGACGATGCGCAGATCGAAGGCGAGCGTGACGGTCGCCGGCAACAAACCTTCGGGAATCAGCACCGGCGCCACCTGCAGGATCGCCGCGCCGATGGCGATGCCGAACGCCCCGCCGAGCATCGACAGCACGATGCTCTCCGTCAGCAGCTGCCGGATGATGCGCCGGCGTCCCGCGCCAAGGGCCGATCGCACCGCCAACTCTCGCGAGCGCGCGGTCGCGCGCGCCAGCAGCAGGTTGGCGACGTTCGCGCAGCAGATCAACAACACGAATGCGACGACGCCGAGAAACAGCATCGAGGTGGTCTTCAGGTCGCTGCCGATTAGCGTGTCGTGCAGCCGCTCGAGCGTCACCGTACGACCTTTGTTGAATTCGGGGTATTCACGAGACAGCCCTTCGGCCACCGCGGCGAGGTCCGCCTGCGCTGCCGAGATGCTGACGCCAGGTTTCATCCGGCCGACGACCTGCAGTTGGTACGAGGCGCGCGCCCGCGGCGGCATGTTCGGTGGAAACGGCCGCATCGCCCACATCGAGGTGCGCCCGAGAATCTCGAACCCTCGCGGCATGACGCCAACGACGGTCCACAACTCGCCGTCCAGCCGGAGCTCGCTGCCGACCACCGCCGGGTTGCGATCGAAGCGCGTCTGCCACAGCCCTTCGCTAATCACCACCGAGCGGCGCCGCTGCTGTTCGTCTTCCACCGTGAAGGTGCGGCCGGCGATCGGCGCGACGCCAAGCACGTCGAAAATGCCGCGCGTCACCCATTGCCGTGACACGGTCTGCGCGTTGCCATCGCGGCCCGACATCACCATGCTGCCCATCGACGGCGTGTAGCCGGCAATGGTGTCGAAGGTCCGGCTGCGGGCGGCCCAATCGAGCATGTTGGGCGGCGACGCGAATCCACGGGGCGTGGTCGTCGACGTTTCCCAGATGGTGACCAGTTGACGAGGTTCGGCGTAGGGCAGCGGCCGCAGCAGCGCCGCATCGACCAGCGCGAAGATCGCGCTGTTGGCGCCGATCCCGAGCGCCAGCGTAATCGTCGCAATCACGGTAAACGCCGGTGCGTTCGCCAGCTGCCTGATCGCGAACTTCACATCGTCTCTGAGCTCTTCCAGCCATAGCGCCATGCTCGTCTCCCGATCCCGCTGCTTTGCCAGTCCCACGCAGGTCGCCTTGAACGCGGCAAGGTCGCCCATCTTCGCAATCGCCATCTCGCGCGCGGTGCGCGGCTCGACACCTTGTTCCACGAGCTCGCGTGTCCGCATCTCGATGTGCAGCTCGATTTCTTCGTCGAACTCGCGATCGTTCGGAATGCGCCACAACCACGACCGCAACGACCGCTTCATGTCGCAAACACCTTGGAAACGCCCGCCGCGAATTTGCGCCAGGTCACCATTTCGGCGGTCAGCTGCTTACGGCCCTCGGCGGTAAGGCGGTACAGCTTGGCGCGCCTGCCGAGGTCGGACGTGCCCCACTCCGCCTCGACCAGTCCCTTGCGCTCGAGCCGATACAACGCGGGATACAACGAGCCATCCTCGATCAGCACCGCGTCGCCGGTGGTGTCTTCGATGAACCGGGCAATCGCGTAGCCGTGGCTTGGGCCACGCGTCAATGTCTTGAGAATCAAGGCATCGAGCGCCCCATGGAGCAGCGCGTTTGGTGTCTTCGCTGGGTGTGTCATTCGTAAATGCGGCTATCGCGCCGGCGATCCCGCACGAATTTACTATACCCAGACAATCTGGGTAATGAGTTGGACGGAATCAGACTGGAAAAAGTTTACGGACGCCCGCCGCCCGCGACAGCGCGCATTTCGCCCAGCGCGTGCTCGAGCAGCCCAGGCGCATCCAGCAGAAAGCAGTGTGAGTGGCCGACACGGCTGCCGCGATTGTGCGTCCGCGCGAGATAGCCGTTGACGATGTGGGCGAAGAACCGGTCCGGCCAGTTAGGATGGGCACCCGCCCCGCTCGTATCGATTTCCCGAACTTCCTTCCAGACGCGCTCTCCGTTCTCGAGCCATGGCACCTCCATGGTCACGATGCGAAGACCGGGTACGTCGAGAATGTGCTCCGCGTAGTGCAGGAACGTGACATTGTCGTGATCGCAGCCAATCAGGAGGATCTTGCCGCCGAGCGCGTTAAAGCGTTCGAGGGCCGAGCCGCGTCCGAATGGAAAGTCCCACGGCTGCTCGGAAATCAGATGTTGGGCGTTGGCGCCCCACACGGCGAAGCGCGCCACGTGTGCGTTGACCTTCGTGCCCGGATACGTCCGGAAGAATTCGACCAGCGTCCCGTTCGCGCGCGCCGCGCGTGCCGTCTGCGGATCGAACGCCGGCATCTTCTCGAGAATCTGCTGCTCGATCGATCCTGGGTAGACGCCGCGGCCGACGTCGTCATAGTAATCGGGACAACTCGCATACATCATCATCGTCCCCGCCTCGGTCAGCGCATCTTTCACCGCGAGATGGATCTGGTCGGGACCGCCGGCAATCTCGCCGACCGAACGCACCGAGGCATGGACCATGACGGTGTCGCCCGCGGCAACACCGAGCGCGCGAAAATCACGCGCGAGCTCCGCTCTGGAAAACACGCCGCCATTGTATGTGCCTGTCGGCCTGCCTGCCTTCCTGTCTGCCTGTCTGCCTGTCTGCCTGTCTGCCTGCCTGCCTGCCTGCTTGCCTGCCTGCCTGCCTGCCTGCCTGCCTGTCTCGAAGTCCCCTGGTTGGTTGACTTCTTGCAGCGGCCCCTCCTGACAGCTCATGGCAAAAGCGAGCAAAGCTCCGAGTCCTGCGGCACGACGGAAGAAACTTACGCAAGTACGAGAGGACGCTGCTGTATGCCGGCGGTGCGACCTTTGGAAACGCGGCACCCAAACGGTTTTCGGAGAAGGTCCCGCCAACGCGCGCCTGATGCTCGTGGGGGAGCAACCCGGTGATCAGGAAGACATCGCGGGCGAGCCATTTGTCGGCCCTGCCGGACAACTGTTGCGCGACGCGCTCGTCGAAGCGGGTCTCGATCCGGCAGAGGTTTATCTGACTAACGCGGTCAAACATTTCAAGTGGCAGCCGCGCGGCAAGCGTCGCATTCATGAAAAGCCGAATCGCGAAGAGGTGCTCGCCTGCCGCATGTGGCTCAGCGAGGAAATCGCGACCGTCAAACCGGCGATGATCGTTGCGCTTGGTGCGACCGCGGCGGGCACGCTGCTCGGCTCGAGCGCGAAAGTGACGCGCGATCGCGGCAAATTCTTCGAGTCGACGCTGGCGCCGCTCGTCTCGTTGACCGTGCATCCCTCGTCGATCCTGCGCGCACCCGACCCAGCCGCGCGCGCCGATGCGAGGCGCTCGTTCATCAAAGATCTGAAGACGTTCGCTCGAAAGCTCGACCGCATCAAGTGAGCTCTGGTACGTCGATTGCACGACTTCTTGCGGGGGTTCGAAATGGCTCAGTCGAAGGTTCGTTACGCCGTGGTAGGACTCGGTTACATCGCCCAGGCCGCGGTGCTTCCGTCATTTGCGCACGCGAGGCGTAACTCCTCCCTCCACGCTATCGTCAGCAGCAGTCCCGAGAAGCTCAACGAAGTCGGTGACAAGTACCGCATCCCGGTGCGCGCCACCTACGACGACTACGAGCGGTGTCTGCAGGAAGTCGACGCCGTCTACCTGTGCACGCCGAACTCGCAGCACTCGGACTATGCGGTCCGCGCCGCCAAGGCGGGCAAGCACGTGTTGTGCGAGAAGCCGCTTGCGGTGACGCAGGAGGAGTGCCATCGCATGATCAAGGCCGCCAAAGACGGCGGCGTCAAGATCATGACCGCGTACCGGCTGCACTTCGAGCCGTTGTTCCTGGAGGTGCTCGACATTGTCAAGTCGGGCAAGATTGGCGAGCCGCGGTTCTTCAGTTCCTCATTCTCCATGCACGCCAAGCCGGGCGGCATCCGCACGCAGCGCGAGCTCGGCGGCGGCACGCTGTATGACCTTGGCGTCTACTGCATCAACACCGCGCGCTTGATGTTCGATGCCGAACCGATCGAGGTGTACGCGTCGTCGATCGACGGCGCACGCGCGGACATGCCCGAGATCGACGAGATGACGTCCGGGATCCTGCGGTTCGATGGCGATCGTCTCGCGACGTTCACCACCAGCTTCGATGCCAACGGCGTGTCGGATTTCCGCGTCGTCGGTACCGAAGGCAATATCCACGCGGAACCCGCGTACGAGTACGCCGAGGCGCTCGGTTATACGCTGACCGTCGGCAACAACCAGCGGAAGAAAAAGGGACGCCGGCGCGATCAGTTCGCCGCCGAGATCGCCTACTTCTCGGATTGCGTGATGAACGGGAAGGATCCGGAGCCGTCCGCGGAAGAGGGGTGCTGGGACGTGCGCGTCGTCAATGCGCTTTATGAATCCGCGTCGCGCGGCGTGCCGGTCAAGCTGCAGAATTTCGGGCCGGAGACGCCGCCGTCACGACGCCAGGCGCAGGACCATCCGCCGGTGCAGGAACCGCAGCTGGTCGCCGTCGAAAAGCCGCACGACTAGTACGGGAACCGTTTACAGGGCGTCGGCCAGCTTTCACAGGGGCCGACGTCCGTCGTCTTCGTATAAACCAGACTGCTCGACACCTTCTCCGCCTGCCCGACCGGCGTCGTCGTTACTTCCATTGTCAACGTTTTACCGTCTGCACCGAGCGCGATGACTTCGCGCACGGTCGTGATGTCGCCGTTCGGGGCCTTCATCGCGCCCTCGCTCACGAGGGTGCGGCCGTCCCACCGGCTCGTCATCGTCACTGCGCCACCCTGTCCCGCGGGCGTCGATGTCTCGCGGCCGGGCTTGTAGATGCGCACGTGCGCTTCGTTGATCTGGCTCTCGATCACCACGCTGCCGTTTGCCGGGTGCGTGATGTGCAGGGTCCGCGGCGCGCCGGCGGGAATCAAGCCGATGATGCCGGCGGTCGCGACGACTTTGCTCTTGGCTTCATCCAGCCTCCAGGTGCCGGAGAAATCCGGTGTTTGGGCCGAGACGGTCGCCAGGCACGCACTGACGAGAATCGCGGCGATGCCGGATCCACGGGTGTGTCCGGTCATCATTGCGCTCCCAGGTTGAGGGCGACGATCTTCTCGCGATCGCGCGCATACAGCGTTTTCCCGACGAGCGTCGGCACCGTCCACGACACCGTGTCGAACACCTTCTTGGCTTCCGACAAAATGGTGGCGCCTTCGGGCGCGAGCTTCGCCAGGGCCAGATCGCCGTCTTCATCCATGATGATGGCCTTGCCGTCCGCGTAAACAATGCTGGCGCGCCCGAAGCCGCGATGTTGCCATTTCGCCTGGCCGGTCTTGATGTCGAGGGCCGTCAGGAACGCCGGCCCGAAGTCGCCGGTCGTACCGTAGACGACGTCGCCGATCCGCACAGCGTTGAGGAACATGAAGCGCACGCGGTTCGTGAACCAGAGCTCGTCGGCATGCGTGATGCCGCCCTCCTGTTTCAGTTGAATCGCGCGGCTGCCGGCGCGATACGCAGAGGACACGAACAGGATGTTGTCAGGGCCGAACAACGGCGTGCCGCAATTCAAGTCGTTGCCGGGATCGTGGACGTGCGACCAGAGAATCTTGCCATTGACCGGATCCATGCCGTTGACGGTGCCGCCGCCAAACACCACGAGCTGATCGCGGCCGCCGATGTTGATCATGATCGGCGGCGCTTCCGACGTCAGGAAGTCGCCGCTCTTCCAGGCGACGCTGCCGTCACTCTGCCGGAAGGCCATGACCGATTGACCGGGGCCGCCGACGCTGCAGATGATCGTGTCCCGGTAGGCGATCGGACTGCAGCCATAGCCGGTCTTGACCACCGGGCGAATCAACAACTCGTGCGAGTTGAAGTCCTTGATGAAATCGCGCGACCACAGCACCTTGCCGCTCTTCTTGTCGAACGCGAACATTTGCTTGTTCGTGCCGATCGTGAACAGCCGATCGCCGACGATGATCGGCGTCGAGTGCGGCCCGGCGCCGAAGCTGAAATCCTCACGCCGCGACGGATACTTGTGTTCCCAGAGCGTCTTGCCGGTCGCGGCATCCATTGCGATGACGGTTTCTTCGGCGTCCCACGGCCCCTGCTTCGTCCGGCCGTTGCCCGCGCGGTACATCGTATAGAGCCGCCCATCGTCGACGAGGATCGCCGAATGTCCGGTGCCGAGCGGCCGCGACCAAATCACCGGAGGACCGGCGTCAGGCCAGCTGTCCGCCAGACCGGTGGTATTGACGATGAAGTTTCGGTTCGGCCCGCCCCATTGACGCCAGCCGTCGGGCGATGCGGCCTGTTCGGTGGACGCGTTGAGCTGCGGGCCGGCGCCGATTGCGCTCACCGCAAGAATCGCGACGAGGATTCTCATGGCGCGGAAAGTACCACAATTCCGCCTGGTTGCGGACTGCCCGGCAGGGCTCGGCTAAATCGATGAGACGCTCGAGGATCGCGATAACGCCGCGCTTGGGCGGGGGTTTAATCCGCGCAGGGCAGCGCGCGATCGCGCGTTGCGGCCAGACCCTCAAGGGCAAAGATCAACGGGTAGAGCTCCTCGTAGTACCACAATCGCGCGAAGTACAGCCCGATCGGACTCGCCATCGACGGCCTGTTCGTAGCCTCCACCAGGTACCGCGCGGCGGAGGCGATCGCACCGCTTCGACCGATCGAACCCTGCGAGGCATCGGCGACGGCCGACAATGCCACTCCGGTTTCCTCGACCGACGAAGCAACGCCAGCGGCGCCGCCCCAGCCACCGTCACGGTTCTGTGCGGCGAAAAGATAGTCGATGGCGCGCGCGGCACTGCCACGCGCGACGGGTTGATCCCGCACACCCTCAGAGTGCAGGGCCTTGAGGACCCGCGCGGTGCCGTAGACGGGGTTTTCTTCGTCCGCGGCATGCTCATTGCCGAACCACAACGGGACCCAGCACCCGTCACTGCGCTGCGTCCGTTCGAGATACGCCAAGGCCCGAAGGCTGGCAACTTTCAACTCGGCACGAAGCCTGTCGTCAACGAACGGCAGCCACGCCTGCCACGCGCGCAGCGCGTGGGCGGTAATCTCCGGGGTGCTGCGGTCGAACGGCAGCGCACCCCACCCGCGGCAGAACGTCGGCACGCCGCCATCGGCGTTCTGCACGCCAAGCAGCCATCGCGCCCCGGCCGCGGCCGCCGCGACCGTCACGGCGCCAGGCTCGCCGAGCGCGCGCAACGCCACCAGCGCGCCCGACGTATCGTCGGCATCCGGGACGCCACCGCTCAAAGGCGTCCAGGCCCACCCGCCGGCTGCGGCGTGCGTGAAGGGATGTTCGGCGACGCTTTGCTGTCGCAGCAGAAAGTCGCGCATCGCCCCCCGATCGTCCTGTGGCAGAGCACCGGCCGCCGCCAGCGCATCGATCGACAGCGTCGTCACCCAGGTTGCAAGGTTGGTGTCGATCGGCCAACTGCCATCCTGTCGCATGGACTCGGTGAGGAACTTCAGGCCGGCTGTGACGACGGGGCTGTCGGACTGACCCGCGCCGGCCAGGCTCATCACGACAAAACTGGTCAGCGGCGTCGCCTCGAGATATCCGCCGCTCGATGGCTGCATCTCGAGCAGCGCGCGATGCGTCCGGCCGCGCACGCGATTGCGCAACGCGCGCGCCGCCGGATTGCGCGACGGCGCCCAGTGGTGCCGCACCTGGCCAATCGCGATCAACGCGGGCAGGGCGTAGCTGACCACCGGTAATCGCAAGTGCTGAAACCACTGGTGCGGGAGTGCCGCTAATTCGAACGGCAGCTGCGGAATCGATCGAAACGCCGCCATCCCATCGTCGCCAAGCCTGCCGGTGAGCGCGAGCACGGTAAGGATCGGGACAGAGAAGGTGTGATCCTTCCCGTAGCGAAGAAGAATCGCCGTTCTAAGCGCGGCGGGCGTGACCTCCCCGGCGGCGGCCTTCAACCACGTCGTCGCGCGCTCGATCGCGGGGTCGGCGGCAGCCACCATACCGAGCGTCGACCAGACGATCGCCGTCGTGCTGATGTTGCTCCTGCTGCGCTCGGTGTCGCCCCATCCCCCGTCATTGTTCTGCGTGCGACTCAACCACCGCGTGCCGGCGTCGATGAATGTCTGCAGCTCCGGATTGAAGCGGCGTCCCGAACGCGCCGTGAGATGCATGGCGAGCACGGCAGTTGCGGTCGACAGCGCGCTGCTGGCCAGATCTCCAACCCAATGGTCGGGAGCGGCGCGCTGCGCCAGTAGCCGGTCGGCGAGCGCGCGCATGACACGGTGATGTTCCTTCCCGCCCTTCGTCGTCACGATTACTCGAGACTCAAGTGGCCGAGCGCGAGCAATCCGTAGTAGGTGTATTCGCAGTCGAGCGTGTCGTCGGCCCACGAACCGAAAAAGCCGCCACGACTGGTCCACAACGAATCGACGAAATCCAGGCACGCTTCTCGTAGTCCTGCAACGGGAACCTGCAGCGCGGAGAGCGCATGGAGTGCCGTCGCGGTCGAGAGCAGATCGGGCATCGGCGCCAAAGGCGCGGCGAAGAAGCCGCCGCGTTCGTGACAGCGGTCGAGCAGCCAGATGCCGGCATCGCGGTCCGGCCCGGCCTCGAAGTGCCGCATCACCAGCACCGCCGCCGCCGTGGCTGTTGTCAGCCCCGACGGCACACCGGGGTGGTTGCCAAAACTTCCGTCCGCCGCTCGCAGCCTGCGGAGCGATCCGAGCAACGCCTGCGCGTCCGGTATCTCGCGGCCAAGATCCTGATGGGCGCCGACTGCGAGAAACGCCGCGTATGCCGAACCGTGCGCAGCGCCGGGTGCCGTCGAGAAGCCGCCGTCCGCACTTCGGCATCCAGTAATGCGACGCAGCAACGCGTCGGCAACTGCGGCTCCTGGCCGGTGCTGGATGCTGGCCCACCCGCGCGCGAGACAGGCGGCGTGGACGAAATCCAGTGCACCAATGGCGTCGAATTGTTCGAGGTACGAGCGCGTTGCGGGCGGTACGCTCTCCTGCAGGGCAATCAGACCATCCAGGCCGAACACCGTGTAGTAGAGGTCGCCGTTGCCGGCGCGATCCACGAAACGGCCATCGGGCCCAATGCGGCCGTGGAGGAAGGCCGCAACCAGATCGCGTGACTCACCCAGCTGCGTGGGCGCGAGCCTCGCGACCTGGAGCATTCCGAGTCTCAAACTCACTGCACCAGCCCTTGATCTCGATCTGGAACACCTTGCCGACGACGCGCCGCAACAACCCCTTCAGACTTGCGTTCTGCAATGCCGGCAGCGTCCGGATCGCCGATTCCTTATAGGCCTCGAGCAATGCGCGCGCGCGATCTTCCACGCCCAGCTCGGCGATCAGCGAGTGGTAGGCGCCGCGCGCCGCAGTATCTCCGCCCGCGTCACGCCACGCGGCCATCACCCGGTCGCGCCCGGCGGCTTTCGCCTTGTCGCAGGCCAGCGCGAAGATCAGTGATGGCGCGCGGAAACCGGCCGCCTCGGATTCTGGCTGCGTCAAGTCCTCGAGATCGTCCCGAATCTGATACGCGATGCCCAGCGCCTCGCTGTAATCGCGCAGCACCTGTTGCACATCGCCGGCTGCGCCTGCGAGCGCGGCCCCGACTCCCAGAGCGACGTGAAACGCCGGCGACGTCTTGCCCCGGAAAATATCGATGACCTGCTCGGCGGTCAAAGGCGCCGGCGCGCGCATCCACGCCAGTTCCGCGCCTTGCCCCAGGCATAACTCACGGTGACCGGCGGCGGCGATGCGGACGAGCTCGGCCGTGATCTCGGGGCTCGCTCCGCACGTCGCTAACAACCGGTAGCCTTCGCCAAGCAGCAGATCGCCGGCGTTCAGCGCCACCGGAACGCCATGATCGACATGCATCGTGGCCCTGCCGTAACGATGATCGTCGCCATCTTCGATGTCGTCGTGAATCAACGACGCTTTATGGAAGCACTCGACGGCGATCGCCGCCCGCTTGATCGCGTCCGGCAGCGGCGCGGCAGGGTCGTCCTGCAGCGCTTTGAACGCACACGCGGTCAGGAAAGGACGCCAGCGCTTGCCTTCCGCGGCCAACCAGCTCCTGGCGATCCGATCGGCGTCGCCGGCCGGCTCGCCGAGCACCGCGTCGAGCGATTCGGACGTAAACCACGTCTGCACTTCCGCTCGTAACGCGTCGAGATCCAAACGTCGCGTGTGATCGTCGCTGGTGAGGTGGACGACGTTCCACACCCAATCGATATCGACGGCAGTGTCCTTGCAATCGTCCTGCAGCAACGGAATCGCCACACCCGGGATCGCCGCCGATTCCATATGCGGAAAGGCGCGCTCGAGTACGGAGAGGCAGCTGACACCGACAATCGCATCAATCTTTCCCGACTGAATCAGCGCCATCACGAGCGCCGACCCCTCGGCCACGAGGACGGCGTAGCCGAGCTTTTCCGCCTCTTCCTGCAGATCCTGAATGGTGCACAGCCCGCACTGCTTGCACAGCAATCCGAACTCGTCGAACGGCGCCGGGCACTTGTCCTCGACGCGCAGGCATTTCGGCAGCAGCAACAGCCGCCGCTCGAACGGCACGGTCGCCAGTTGCTCGGACCAGACTTCGTTGTTGATGAGGATGCCGGTGTAATCCCGATAGGCGGGATCGATGCCGGCAGCGCGGACCACCACTTCAGCGTGCGTGCGCAGTTCATCGAGTACCAGCGGCGGCACGATCGAATCGCGGTGCGCATCGACGTACCGTTGCACGACGAGCCGAATGTGCTCGCGCTCGGCCAGCGTCTGCGGGATATCCGCCTGCGGCGGCCGCTGCGGCAGCGCCGGAACCATGCGTAGAGGCTTTCTGGTGTGCACGTGCATGCGTTTGCTCGCTAAGAATACGCCCCAAAGCCGAAAAACCAGTGCTTCTTCGCAAATCGGTAGACCCAGTGCTCTTCGGGAATCTCCTGCCCTGGCATGTGCTGGCTCTTGCGCGGCGTCATCGCTTCGAACTCAGCCATCGCCGTGCCGCGCTGCGTGGAATCCACCGCACCGTGCTTGCGCACCAGATCGCGAACGATGTCCGGACGCTCCAGGACGATGCAGCCACGCGTCGCTTCCGCCGCCGCTTCGCGAAAGTCCTTGAGGAACGCCGACCGCGTCATCGTCTCGAACACCGACGCCCGATCGCGCACCGACTCGGTCGCGAACTGAATCACCGGGCAGGGCTCGATGTGCCCACCCGGCCCGATGTGATGACTGACGCCGGTCGCCATCGGGCACAACGCTTCGCCGCGATCGTCCCAGTACGCATCGACAATGGCGATCGGCAGGCGTGCGCGCATCTGGACGATGAATCTCCGCACCGCCAATACCTGTTCGGGCCGCAGCGCCAGCGCTTCGTTCGGTTTCGGGCCGACCACGCGATAGGTGTGAAACCACACGTAGTGCACACCCATTGAAATCAGCTTGCGCAGCCATGCTTCAGACACCAGATCGATATTGGTCTGGCAGACGCTGGTCGCGACGCCAATCAGCAGCTTGTGGCGGCGGCACGCCTCGAGGCCCTGCAGCGTCTTGGTCAGCACTTGCGAGCGCCCGCGGCGCTCGTCGCTGACGATGTCGCTGCCCTCGATGCTGATCAGCGGGGTCACATTCCCCAGCTGCGCGAGCCGCGCCGCGATGTCGTCGTCGATCAGCTGTCCGTTGGTGAAGACCTGAAAGTAGCAGTCGGGATGCGCGGCGAACAGCTCCATGACCTGCGGGTGCAGGAACGGCTCGCCGCCGAGGATGCCGAAGTAGGCGTTGCCGTGCGCTTTCGCATCGTTGATGATCCGGTTCAGCTCGTCGAGCGACATCTTCTGCGACGGCGCCGCGACGTCGACCCAGCAGCCCTGGCAGCGGAGCTGGCAGCTGGAAATGATCGAGATGAAGAGGAATGGCGGAAAGTTTTCGCCGCGTTTGCGCCGCCGCTTGTGCAACTCCACCGACCGCACGCCTTTGACGCCGAAGTTGTAGACGAACTTCGCCACGACTTTCGGGCGCACTTCGGTCAGCACGCGCCTGGTCATCTGCGCGATCACGTCGACCGCTCCGTCTCGCCGTCGGCCGCCAGCATGGCGGCCGTCTTCGCGCGAACGGCCTCCGCCTTCGCCCTGATCTCGTCCGCCGAGGGCAACGACGCGAGTACTTCAGCCGGGATGTCGAGATTCTTCTTCAACGCGATCAGGCAATTCTGACGTTCCTTGAGCGCCCGGTCGTCGTCGCGCTCTTTCGAGAACCGCGACTTCGCCTTGGCGCTGCGGTCGCGCAGCATCGAATAGATGTCGCCGCCGAGCAGCGCCGAAATATCGACCTTCATCGCCTCTCGCCGGACGTCGTCAGCCGTCACCGCCTCGCCATTGATCGGCCCGTGACGGTACTTCGGAAACATGATGGCCACCTCGGGACAGACGCGTGAACAGGCGGGGCAGTCGGTCTTGCAGTTGCTCTGGTTCTGCACCTGGATTTTCTTGTCGGACGACACACCGTACACATCGAACAGGCAGAAGCTCAGGCACTGCATGCAGTTGGTGCAACGGGTGTAGTCGATGACGGGAAACCAGGGTTTCCATGGCGCCGATGCACCGGCGGCCGGCAGCACGTCGGGAACGCCGTCAAGGGGAACGCCGCCGTCGCGGCGGGCCGAGACCTCGATGCCCTGGTCCAACAGTGTTTGCGTCACTGCCGCGCGCGCCGCGCCGTCGCCGCCGCTGATTTGCAGGGTGACGAGCGATCTCATTGCCGGACCGCTCACGCAGCACCGCCTTCACCGCGCACGATGCCGTTGACGATGGCATCCGCGCTCTCGACACGCATGTTCCAGACGCGCGCGGTCTGATCGGGCAATGCGGCGCCACCTGCCGCGAACAGCCATTTCACCGCTCGCGGATAACAGGCGGCGATCTGCAACGAGCCGCATTCGGACAGCTCCTTCAACCGCGCGTCGCCGCGCGCGGCCATCTCACAAAGATCGGGAACGGCGTCGAATTCGACACCCGCATCCGCCAGTCCCGATAACACGGCGGTCTTGACCTCGACCGGAACCACCTTCGCGAACGCGCAATGGCAGTAGACGATCCGCGATCCGCCGCTCACGGTGTCACCAGCCGGTGGGTCGGCACCGGACGGCCGGGCCGGAAATGCTCCGCGTGTTCGACACTCAGATCGACGTTCGCCGCGTGGGCTGCCGCGTGAAGTCCGTCGATCACCACGCGGTGCAATTCATCAGGATCGCCTTCGGCGCGCAGGTTGACTAACAGCTCGCCCTCCGTCATCGCGTCTTCGAGGCGATGCAGCGACTCGGCGCGACCCTCGGTCGAGACCAGGTTCAACACCGCGAGATCGTTGCCGGTGTCCGGCGACAGCGTCATCTTGAAGTGCGCGACCTCCAGCCCCTGCGACAACAGCGGTTGGTGCACCCGCGAGCAGATCTCCTGCAGCAGCCGATTCCCGTCAAACGGGGATGTCCGGGAGACGCGGCACGTCACATTCACCCAACCGAGCAGCGCTTCACCTTCCGCATACGTGTCGTAGTCGACGTCCATCGCCGGCCGATCGGCTGGAGCGCCGTCGAGCGCCGCGAACCACTCGTGAAGACCATCGCCGCTGCGCGCGCTGACCGTGAGGACCCGCGCCCGCGGAAAACGCGCGGCCAGCGCGTGCTCGAGCGCGTCACGCCGGTCAGCCGTCAACAGATCGCTCTTGTTGATCACGATGATGTCGGCTTCCTCGAGCTGACGCTCGTAGATGTACTGAACTTTGGCCGAGAACGTCCGCCCGCTCTCGATGTTGAGGATCCGCGCGGCCCGCATCGGATCGACGAGAACGCTGAGCGGTGCGATGCGATAGCTGTCGCCGTAAATGCGATGCAGCGGATATTGGACCGTTGCGCGGAGATCGGTGCAGCTGCCGACCGGCTCGGCGAGGAACACGTCGGGACGCGCCGCGCGCGTCAGCCGATCCGCAGCGTCGGTCAGGGAGTTGAAACGGCAGCAGAAACAACCCCCGGTGATCTCCTCGACCGGATAGCCCCGCGCGCCGACGATCGAGGTATCGACCAGGCCGTGGCTCTGGTCGTTCGTGATCAATCCGACCCGGCGGCCCCGGCCACTGTAGTGCTCGGCCAGCCGCAGCAGCGCCGTCGTCTTGCCCGCCCCGAGAAAGCCGCCCACCATTACGTAGTCAGCGCTCATTCGATCCTTCATCCGTGTCGTTGCCGGCGTGGCGCCCGGCGAGCATCTTGTCGATCGTCGCGTCGAGCAGCGCCGCATAGCCGTCCGCGCCCACCGCATCGGGCGCCGGGTTCCCCTGCAGTCTATACAACCAGCCGTCGCCGTACGGATCGGATTCGAGCAGGGTCACATCGTTACGCAGCGACGCTGACTCGCCAAGAAAGGTTCCAGTCCCTGCGGCGAACACGGTCGTCACAGCTTTCAACCCTTCAATCGAACCGATCTCCGAGCCCAGGCTGATCGGCGCTCCGGCCGCCACCGCGAAATCGAATTCGACGATGTCGCCCAGCATGCGTGTCGCAAACCGGGTGAGGCCGACCCGCCATTGCCCAGGTGCCTCTTCGAGCAGCCAATAATGCGCCGGGGAGTACAAACGGTCGAGCGGCAGGTGCGTGGTGAACCGCGACCGCCGGTAGTACAGCGTGCGCTCGCGCGGCACGCTCATTGGGCCCGCTCCTTCGTCGATTCGATGAACGGCCGCGCCGCGGCGACGAGCGCCGGCCACTGGGGCGCGACGGTGGCCGCGCACCAGGAAAACCGTAAGGCGCCCGCCTGCCGCCAGGCCGGCAGCCGCATCGCGCTCAGCACGTGGCTGCACGTGTAGCTGTGTGAAGTGCAGGCGGCACCATTCGAAATCGCGACGAGATCGCGCCACGCGTCGATCGCTACCTCCGCATCCAAACCCGGAATCGACAGGTTGATGATGTGAGGCACGGAACGCGCCGGATCGCCATTGATCACCGGCGCGAGCGGCGACAGTCCGTCGAGCAAGGCATCCCTGAACGCGCGGCACGCCGCGGCTCGCGCGTCGCGTTCGATCACCGCCAGCTCCGCGGCCAGACCGAACCCGGCCACGAGCGGCACGGGAAGCGTTCCCGGCCGCAACTCGCGCTCCTGGCCGCCGCCGAACATCAGCGGCCGCAACGGCGGACGATGGCCGTTCCGCTTACGCGCAATCAGCGCGCCGACACCCTTAGGACCGTGAATCTTGTGTGCGCTGATGCTGATCAAATCAATCCGCGCATGGGCGAGGGTCTGGAACTCGGACCCGAAACCCTGCGCGGCATCGACATGCAGCCACGGGCCGGAATCCGGCAGCTGTTCGGCAATCTCGCGGATCGGTTGAATCACGCCGGTTTCGTTATTGACGTGCATGACGCTCACCAGCATCGTGTCGGGCCTGATCGCCGCCATGATCGCGTCGGCGTCGGCAAGGCCGTCGCAGCTGGGCTGCACGTAGGTAATCTCGAATCCGCGCCGCTGCAATTCCGTCAGGGGTTCGAGGACCGCATGATGCTCCATCGCCGTCGACACCACATGGCGCCGGCCGTCCGTCGACGACAGTCCGAGCAGCGCGAGGTTGTTGCTCTCGGTCGCGCCGCTGGTGAAAATGACGTCGCCGCGCGTGGTGTTGACCGCGCGGGCAATGCGATCGCGGGCCTGCTCCACGGCGCTGCGCGCTCGCTGCCCCCACGCGTGAGTGCGGCTGCCCGCATTGCCGAACTCGCCGTCGAAGTACCGTAGCATCTCGTCGCGGACCCGCGCGTCCAGCGGTGTCGTCGCGGCGCAATCGAGGTAAGTCGGCATCGAGTGATACATGATGCACCAGAGTCCGCAAAACGGCTGTGCCGCGAGCGTCGAGATCGAGCGCGACCGGCAGCTGCTGCGCGCGATCGACAGCGGGGCTGAGGCGTTCGGCTTTCGGACGTGGGAGGTCGCAGCACCGGTGGTCGTGCTCGGCCGCAGCAATGCCGCCGGCGAACACGTCCTCGAGGACGCGTGCCGTGCAGATGGGGTGTCGATCATCCGCCGTTTCAGCGGCGGCGGAACGGTGGTGCTCGGACCGGGCTGCCTGAATTACGCCGTGGCCGTATCGCTCGCTGCCAGACCCGACCTGCGCGACGTCGCCGCCAGCTTCATGACCATTCTCGGAGCCGTGGTTGCGGCCCTTGCTGTCGACGGCCTCGCGATAAGAGGCGGGACGGATGTGGTGATGAACGAACGAAAAATCTCCGGCAACGCGCAATGCCGCGGCCGCGACTCGCTGTTACATCATGGAACGGTGTTGTACGACTTCGATGCGGGTCTTGCCGCTCGTTATTTGTGCGAGCCGCGACGGCGCCCCAAGTACCGCGGCAACCGCGGACACCGCGCGTTCCTGACGAACATACCGCTGACAGGGAAAGAGGTCGCGTCGCGCCTCGCCGTCGCGATGCAGCGCCTGAGTTTCCCCGCATAATAACCAGATGCCTCTGAATCGTGCTGCCGGTGTGTTTGTCATATCCCTCATCGCCGCCCCTGTTCTCGCACAGACCAATCAATCGCCGGCCGTCGTCCTACCGACCGTGATCGTCACGGCGCAAAAGGAAGCGGCAGACCTGAAGGATGTGCCGGCCAGCGTCACCGCGGTGACCGGCGAGACACTTCGCAACGCCGGCGTGCTGACGATTTCCGAGGCAGGCATCTTCGCGCCGAACACCGTGTTCACCGAGTTCACGGCACGCAAGGTGAGCAACCCCCGTTTTCGCGGCATCGGCTCGAGCCCGGCCAACCCGGCGATCACGACGTTTATCGACGGCGTGCCGCAGCTCAATAGCAACGTCTCGAACATCGAGCTGCTCGATGTCGAGCAAATCGAGTTCGTGCGCGGCCCGCAGAGTCCGCTGTTCGGCCGCAATACGCTCGGCGGCATCGTTAACGTGCGATCGGCGCGGCCGAACCTCGCGAAGTGGACCGGCGCGGTGACGGCGCCGTTCGGCAGCGCCGGGTTGTTCGACGTGCGCGGCAACATCTCGGGGCCGCTCTCCGACAAAGCGGGCGTCAGTGTCGCCGCCGGCACGCAGCGGCGTGACGGGTTTACGGTGAATTCCGTCACCAGCAACAAGGTGGACACGCGCGACGCCACGTTCGTCAAGGCGCAGGCGATGTTCCTGCCCAATGCCAACTGGGAAGGACGCGTGATCGTCGCGCACGAACGCGATCGTGACGGCGATTACGCGCTCGGCGATCTCAGCGCGATCCGCATCGCGCCGTTCCGGGTCACGCGGGACTTCGAAGGCTTCACCCGCCGCGACATCAACAATGTGACGGGTATCCTGCGCGGGACCGGCCAGAACTTCGCCGTGCAGAGCACGACCGGGTTCGTGACGTGGAACACGGAGGATTCGACGGATCTCGATTACTCGCCCCGGCCGCTGGCGACGCGCAACAACCGCGAGGACAGCACGCAGTTCACGCAGGAGGTGCGCATTTCGTCGCCGGAGAACGCGCCGCTGCCGCTTGGCGACGCGATGCTGAAGTGGCAGGCCGGCATCGATTATTTCAGCCAGGCCTACGCGCAGGACGCCGTCAATTCACTGAGCGCGTTCGTGCTGTCACCGCAGATCGCCTTCCCCGTCGCCATGCATTCGCCGCAGGCCGACATCGACACGGGTGGCATCGGTGTGTTCGCGCGAGCCACGGCGACGCTGGCCGAACGGCTCGACCTCACTGGCGGCGTCCGCTTCGATTACGAGACGAGCGATGCCAACTTGAATAGCTTCGTCGAGCCGGCCATCTTTCCCGCCAACCCGGTCGACACCGACAGTTCGTTCAGCGACATTTCGCCGCAGCTGGCGGCGGGGTATCGGCTGACGCCATCACACACCGTCTACGCGTCGGCGGCCAGGGGCTACAAGGCAGGCGGATTCAACCCGGCCTCGATTCCGGGACGCGAGGCTTACGGTGAAGAGCACGCCTGGCATCTCGAGGGTGGATGGAAATCCACGCTCGACGGCGGCAAAGTCGCGGCAAACGCCACACTGTTCTACATCAATTGGGATGATCTGCAGCTCAACGTCCCGAACCCGTTCGTCCCCGGTCAGTTCTACATCTTCAACGTGGGACGTGCACGGAGCCGAGGCCTCGAGTTCGACGTGACCGCGCGTCCGCGGCCTGACGTCGACGTCTTTGCCGCTCTTGGCGTCAACTCCGCACGGTTTGCGGACGGCACACAGGCGGGCGGCGTCGACGTCGGCGACAATGAGGTGCCCTACACGCCGGACTACACCGCGATGTTTGGCGGTCAGCTGACCCGCGCCATCACCAGCGCGGTCAACGGCTACGGCCGCCTCGAGGTCGTCATGACCGGCGCATTCCACTACGACGAATCGAATGCGCAGGGCCAGGATGCGTACTCGCTGGTGAACCTGCGCGCGGGCGGGCGGTGGCAACGCTACTTCGCCGAAGTGTGGCTGCGAAACGCATTCGATACGCGCTACGTGCCAATCGCGATCCCCTACCCTGGCTTCGCGCCATCGGGCTACATCGGCGAAAACGGCCAGCCGCGCACGTTCGGTATTACGATTGGCGCGGCGTTCTAAATGCACGCCCGCGGATCCTCGAGCGTCGGCTGACCAATTCTGGAGTCGCGCATATGACGACACACGCCGTGAACCCCGCTCGCGCGATTGCCCGGCCTGCCGCGCTGATACCAGGTCCCGCCGCGGTCACCGCCACGCTCATCGTTCTCGGCGCGTGGTACCTGAACGCGGTGATCGGGTGGCGGCAGGCGGCGTTGTTTCTGGTCGGGACCGCCGCAGGCGTGGTGCTGTATCACGCGGCATTCGGGTTCACCTCGGCATGGCGGCTGTTCATCGCCGATCGCCGCGGCGCGGGCCTGCGCGCGCAAATGGTGATGCTGGCGCTGACCTGCGCCGTGTTCTTCCCGCTACTGGCGGCAGGATCGGTCTTCGATCAGCCGCTGCGCGGCTCGGTCTCGCCGGTCGGCTTCGGTGTCGCGGTCGGCGCATTCATCTTCGGAGTCGGCATGCAGCTTGGCGGCGGCTGCGCGTCGGGGACGTTGTTCAGCGTCGGCGGCGGCAGCATTCGCATGCTGATCACGCTCTTGTTCTTCATCATCGGCTCGGTGATCGGCACGGCGCACATGGGCTGGTGGAACGCGCAACCCTCGTTCGCCCCGATCTCCATCATCTCGACCATGGGCGTGTGGGTGGCCCTCGCCGCCAGCCTCGCGTTGTTTGCCGGGATCTGGTGGATCACGATCGTGGCCGAGAAAAAGCGTCACGGCCGGCTGCTTGACGAAACGAAACCCGCGCGTGGGCCACGCTGGCTGACCGGACCGTGGCCGCTGATCGCCGGTGCAATCGGGCTGGCGGTCGTCAACATCGCGACGCTGACAATAGGCGGACGTCCATGGGGTGTCACCTCGGCATTCGCGCTGTGGGGTGCGAAATGGCTTCAGGCACTCGGCGTCGACGTCGCATCCTGGTCGTACTGGCAGGTGCCGGCGCAGGCGGCCGCACTGCGGTCGAGCGTGCTGATCGACGTCACGTCGGTGATGGATTTCGGGATCATTCTCGGCGCGCTGCTCGCCGCGATACTTGCGGGCCGGTTCGCGCCCACATGGAATGTCTCGGGTCGCTCCGCGGCGGCGGCGATCGTCGGCGGGCTGCTGCTCGGTTACGGTGCGCGCCTCGCCTACGGCTGCAACATCGGCGCGTATTTCAGCGGCATCGCGTCGGGCAGCGTGCACGGGTGGCTGTGGTTGGTCGCCGCGTTTCTCGGCAACATCGCGGGGACGCGTTTGCGGCCGACGTTCGATCTCGGCGTCGAAAAAACGCGGACAGCACCGTAGATCGGCGCACTTTCATTCCGCGCGCAATGCCAGCAGCGGATCGATCTTCAGCGCCCGACGGCCCGGGACGAAGCACGCGGTCAACGCGGCAATCGCGACCACCACTGCGACTCCGGCCAGCACCAGCGGGTCCCGCGCGGACACGCCAAACAGCAGACCGCTGATGAACCGGGCACCCGCCAGGGACAACAGAGTGCCCAGCGAAAGCCCCATCACCACCAGCAGCGCACCGTCACGTAATACGAGCTGCATGACGTCCGACGGCGATGCACCAAGCGCGATTCGCAGGCCAATTTCGGGTACGCGCTGGTTGACGGTGTAGGCCATCACCCCATAGACGCCCGCAATCGCCAAGAGCAACGCCACCGCTGCAAAGATCACCAGCAGGATCGTCCGGAACCGCGGCGCGGCGGTCGCCGTCGACAGCGTCGTGTCCATCGATTCCGTGCGAACCGGCACTTGCGGATAGCGGTTGCGTATCAGCCGCGCTGCGGTCGCAGCGATCGCCGACGGATCGCCGCTCTCGCTTCGCAGCACGATGTTCAACGAGGTCGCGGGCCCCTGGTGTTGTTCATGGGGGAAGTACAGTTCCGCCTGCACCGGCCGTCCGGGTCCGCGCGTGCGGATGTCCCTGACGATACCGACAATGGTCATGGGTTCCAGAGAGTCGAGCCCGGCGCGGATCGTCCGCCCGATGGGATCGACATCGGGAAATGCATCCTTGGCCAGCTGCTCGTTGATGATCGCGACAAACGGCGTATCGATGCGATCGCCGTCGTTGAAATCGCGGCCGCGCACGAACGGCACCTGCAGTGTCCGGAAGTAGTCGGGCGTGACGACGGTGAACAGCGCCTGCGGCGACTTCATGCCGAGCACTTCGGGTCCAGGGGCGCCCTGCACCCAGTACCCGCCGTTCGAGCGCACGGCCGTCGGCAACGAGGTGACCGCGCCGGCAGAGGCCACGCCCGGCAGCGATCGAACGTCGGACAGCATCGAACGATACGTATCCATCGCCCGCTGGAAATCAGTGCGGCCGGACACCGGCACGACCGTGCGCAACACTGCCAGACCGTCGCTGCGGAAGCCCATATCGACCTGTGCGAGCGCCAGCAGGCTCCGGCCCAGCAGGCCCGCGCCCATCACTAACGCGACCGCGAGCGCAATTTCGGCCACCACGAACGCCTGCCGCGCCCACCCGGTTCGCACACCAAGCGCGGAACCCTTGCCGCCTTGACGCAGGCCGTCGGCAAGATCGACCCTCGACACCTGCCACGCCGGGGCCAGACCGAAAATCACGCTCGCCGCCAGCGAAATCGCCAGTGCGAATCCCAGAGCGCTGGCATCGACCGTTACTTCCGAGAGCCGCGGCAGATCGGCGGGCGCTACCGCCAGTAGTGCGCTGACACCCCATCGCGCCGCGATCAGACCGCCGATGCCCGCCAGCAATGCGAGGACGACGCTTTCGGTCAGCATCTGCCTGACCAATCGCAGGCGGCCGGCGCCGATCGCTGCGCGCACCACGAGCTCGCGGCTGCGCACCGCCGCCCGCGCCAGCAGCAAGTTCGCGACGTTGGCACATGCGATCAGCAGTACGAAGCCCACCGCCGCAAGCAGCACGAACAACGTCTGTCGCGTGTCGCCGACGACCATTTCCTGCAACGGCACCACGGCAACCCCTTTGTCGGCGTTGCTCAACGGATGCCGCTGCGCCAGTTGCCCGGCAATGCCGGTCATTTCCGCCTGTACCTGCGCGAGCGGAACTCCCGCATGCAGCTTCCCCACGGCTCTGTAGTTGTGCGCGGATCTCGATTGATTCGAGGGCGGCGCGGATTCCGCGTAGTAGACGTCGGCGTTGGCCGGATACTTCGTGTCGGTGACGCCAACAACCGTGTACGGACGCTGGCCGAAAGTAATCGTGGCGCCGACCGCGCGTGGATCCGCGCCGAACTGCCGGCGCCAATACCGATCGGTGATGACGACCGACGGCGGACCGCCTGCGGCTTCCTCCTCCTCAGTGAACAATCGACCCGCAATCGCCGCCGCTCCGAAGACGCGCAGGTAACCTGGGGTCACGCGAACGACGGCCGCGTAGTCTGACGCGCCGTTGACCGTCACGCTGGTGCCATCCCCGGGCAGCGTCCAGTACGCGAGCTGCTCGAAGCTGCGGCTCAGCTCGCGCCAGTCTCGAAAGTCCGGGCCCGACACTGTCGTATTTCGTGTGCCGGTCCTGGTGTTGGTGTTGGTGATCACCACGATGCGATCCGGATCGGCGAATGGCATGGGCCGCAGCACCACCGCGTTGACAACGCTGAAAATCGCCGTCGTCGCGCCGATGCCGAGGGCGAGCGTGAGAATGGCCGTCGCCGCAAAGCCTGGCTGCCTCATCAAGCTGCGAAGACCGTAGCGCACGTCCTGAATCAGGTTGTCCATGCCGCTTTTGGACGTCAGCGGTGACGAGAGGGTTTACAGTAAGGCCACCTCATGCTGCTGAGTGTGCTGCTGGCGCTGACGGTCATCATGGTGACCGCGCGGCTGCTCGGCGCGATATTCAAGAAACTCAATCAGCCGGCGGTGATCGGCGAAGTCATTGGCGGCATCATGCTGGGCCCATCGCTGCTCGGCCGGCTGTCGCCAGACGCGCAGCAGCTGCTGTTGCCCGCCGACGCGGCGCCGCTGCTCGGCGTGCTCGCGCAACTCGGCGTCATCCTCTATATGTTCCTGGTCGGGCTCGAGCTCGATCTGAGCGCGCTGCGGACTCGCGCGGCGTCGACGATCGGCATCGCCATCGCCGGCATTGTCATCCCGTTCGGGCTCGGCGCGCTGTACGCGGGGGCCGCATTTGCGGCGTACGCTCCCACGGGTATCGGCTTCTCGACGTTCGCGCTGTTCCTTGGCGTCTCGATGTCGGTGACCGCGTTCCCAGTGCTGGCGCGCATTCTCGAGGATCGCGGGATGCAGCGAACGACGCTCGGCATCACCGCGCTCACTTGCGCGGCGATCAGCGACGTCATTGCGTGGTGCCTGCTGGCATTCGTCGTCAGCGTGACGCAGTCGGCGCCCGGCGGGGCGATGGTGACCGTCGCGCTGACGGCGTTGTATATCGCGTTGATGCTGACCGCTGGCCGGCGCGCCATGGTGTCGCTGATCGCGCGTCTCGATGCGTCGCCGCACGCGCGCGATCAGACATTGCCGCTGATTCTCGCCGCGGTGCTGCTGTCGGCCGTGGCCACCGAGTTCATCGGCGTGCACGCGATTTTTGGAGCCTTCCTGATCGGTGCCATCATCCCGCACCAAAGCGGCGTCGCTCACCATGTCCGCGACCGGATCGAGGATGTCGCACGCGTGCTGCTGTTGCCCGCGTTCTTCGCGTTCACGGGCCTGCGGACCGAAATCGGACTACTCGACACCGCCGCCGATTGGATCACCTGCGCGACGATCATCGCGGTCGCCACCGCCGGCAAACTCGGCGGGACAACCATCGCGGCCAGGGTGACCGGGCACTCCTGGCGTGCCAGCGCCGCGCTCGGCATCCTGATGAATACTCGCGGCCTCGTCGAGCTGATTGTGCTCAACATCGGCCTTGACCTCGGCGTCATCTCGCCGCGGCTCTTCACCATGCTGGTCCTGATGGCCTTGGTGACGACCATGATGACCTCGCCGATCCTGTCGCGCCTGAACCGGCATGTCGACGATGCGATGAGCTGATGGTGTGTGATGCGAGGGGAAATCTGCGTCCCGCCATCTCGGCCGTACCTCGGACGCTTCGCTGAAACCGTCATCACTCTTCGAATATGCCGATGGTTCACCGACGTCCCGATACCGAAGTACGATGAATGGCTGGCGTGCCTCTCATGGCGCGCCTCGGTAGGTCACAAGGAGAACAGACATGAAACGATCGGGAATCGCCGTTGCACTCGCCGCAGCGGCATTGACTTTCGGGACATCCCTGCACGCGCAGAAGACGACCCCGGTACATCCGGGCAAGGCCGGCAGCCCCCACGAACGCGTCGAGTGGACAATCGACGGCGCCAACCTGTCCATCGAATACGGACGTCCCGCATTGAAGGGGCGCGTGCCGGGTAAGGACATCGACCCGTACGAAGGCCGTGAGTGGCGCACCGGCGCCGACGAAGCCACCACTCTGAAAACCGACAAGCCGTTGAAGTTCGGCACGCTCGCCGTGCCTGCCGGCACCTACACGCTGTATACCATCCCGACCGGAGGCACCTGGCACCTGATCGTCAGCAAGAAGACCGGTCAATGGGGCGTGCCGTACCCGAAGGGTGAAGACCTTGGCCGCGTGCCGATGACGATGGGCACCGCGCCGACGGCCGCGGAGCGGTTGACGATATCGGTGCAGGACACGCAGACAGGCGGCACGCTGCACATCGATTGGGGCACCACGCGCGCCAGCATTCCGTTCACCGTTGGGTAGTGGAAGACCTAGCGAGCTAGAGAGGCTAGGGAGCAGGGGAGCTAGCGAGCTGGGGAGCTAGGGAGCTGGGGAGCTAGCGAGCTCAAGAGCTCGCGAGCGGCTCGGCGTGAGTGAGGAGTGAAGGAGTCGGGCATCATGTCCGACTCCACTCCTGACGCACGACGCGTTGATAGTCTTCCGGCGTGTCGATGTCGTCGAACGCGCCGCGGTCCTCGACCTCGACATTCAGAACGCGCTCGCGGTGGAGTGCGAACACGGCTTTCGCGCCGAGACTCACATCCGCGGCACGCAAATCTCCGAACACGGCCCGATCGAAAATCACCGGATGACCGTGGCGCAGTCCGCTGACGGGCCGCACGATCGGCGCGCGTGTCGTGCGCCAGGCGGCGATCACAGCGGCAACCGTCGACGCCGCAATCATCGGCACATCGACCGGCGTCACGATCACCGCTTCGAGAAGCAGTTCATCGACAGCATCGAGCCCGGCCAGCAACGACGACAATTGCCCTCGTTCCCATCCCGGGTGCTCGATCATGCGCGCGCGTGTTTCAAACGCCGGCATCGCGACCCGCACGGCGTCGATGTGCGCGCCGGCGACGACCACGACCTCTGGAACGCCTCCCGCAATCACGGTGCGGACGACTCGCGCGACAACGGTTTCGCCGGTGTCGTTAACCGGTAGTGCCGCCTTGGCCTGACCCATCCGCGATGAGGCGCCGGCGGCGAGCACAATCCCCGAAATCATGCGGATAAGTCGCTGTATTGCAGAGCTTCGGCGGCCAACAGGCGCGCTGTGTAAACGGCCAAAAGCGCCAACTCGTATACTTGACTTCCCATTGTTGACCTGCCTACACTGGCCGCGTTTTCGCGACCCAGAGTCGTTGGCCACAGTTTAATCGGCGTCTTCCTTCGGTTAATCGGCGGCTTTCCTTCGGGTCTCGGGGACATTCGGAGGAAAAACGTATGCCGACCGGAACTATCGCACGGCTCCTAATCGACAAGGGCTTCGGCTTCATCCGTGATGAATCCGGTCTCGAGCACTTCTTCCACCGCAGCGCCGTTCGTGGCGCGGTGTTCGAACTGCTGCGAGAAGGCCAGCGCGTCGAGTTCACGATCGAGGAATCCCAGAAAGGTCCTCGCGCTGGAGACGTTCGACTGATCGAAGGGTAATTCTGCTCTGCCTCTCAACTTGTACCACCCTGTGTTTTAGCTTCCCTGTCCGGCCCTCCTGTCGGGGGCCGGATGTTCGTCCCACTTGAAACGCGTTCTCGTCCGCTCAGCCGCTCTGCTGGCGCCGCTGCTGCTTGCCGCCATCGCCACGCCGCGCCTCGGTGCGTGGCTGGTCGTCGAAGATCCGCTCGACCGGGCCGACGCCATCGTCGTGCTCAGCGGGACGATGTACGAGCGTCAGCTCGAAGCCGCGGATCTGTACCGGGCCGGTTACGCGCCGCGTATTTACGTGCTCCGCGAGATTCAGGACTGGGGCGAAGTCGAGCTGCAGCAACGCGGCGTGCGCTATACGCGCATCGTCGACGTGCAGATCGATGCGCTGGTCAAGGTCGGCGTGCCGCGCGAGGCCATCACGGTCCTCGATTCGGCGGACAGCACGGCCGAAGAAGCGGGCTATGTCTACGACCTGGTGACGAAACTGAAACTGTCACGGCTGATTGTCGTCACCTCGAAGCAACACACACGGCGCGCGCGGATGGCGATCAACCGGCGGTTGCAGGGCACCGGCGCGACGGTGATCGTCCGTGCCACGCGTTACGATCGATCGGACGTCGATCGCTGGTGGCAGAATCGCAGCACGCTGCGCTTTACGCTGTTTGAAACGCAGCGGCTGATCGCCTATTGGATCGGAATAGCAGATTAAGGGGCGGCGAGACTGGCGGAAGCGCCTGGGAGTCGTGCCGATTCAGCCGAGCAAGTGCGAAGGCGATCTGCTTGCGAGCGGGCGATGACGCCTGACGAGCCGTGGCGAGACTGGCGGAAGCGCCTGGGAGTCGAACCCAGCCTGCCTCGCAAGGAGGCAGCGACCGATTTTGAAGACCGGGAGGGCCACCGGGCCCCGTTCACTTCCGAAAGGAATCATACCAACAGGTCGATGACCTTCTGGGTATCCGACAGGTCGGGCAGCGCCTCATCGGCACCCCACGCACGCAGCTGCTCGACCGTAAAGCCGCCGGTCGCGACGGCAATGCATTTCGCGCCGGCGACGCGCGCGCACTCGATGTCGTGCGGCGTATCGCCGATGACGATGACCCGCTCGATCGCCGCGGGCGGAATGTCGTAGGTCTCGGCGCGGTTGCGTGCGATCGGCACCAGCTCATTACGATCGGCCGCATCATCACTGAACGCGCCCCACTCGAAATAGTCCCAGATCTCGAAGTGCTGCAGCTTGATCTCGGCAGCCTCCCGATAATTACCGGTCAGCAGGGCCAGATGCAGGTGTTCGTACTCGGCGAGCGCATCCAGCAGCTCGCGTGCGCCGGGCATCAACCCCTTGTGGCCGGTTCCAGGATGTTGAATTTCCTCGGCGAGCAGCGGAATGTAGGTCTTGCGAAAACGTTCGTGGGCCTCTGGCGTATCGGGCAGCCCGGCGTTCTGCAGCGCCTTGGACACGAGGTACGAGTCGGTGCGGCCGCCGAAATTCTCGCCCGCGAATGCGTTGGTGATGCCGAAGGTGTCCTGGAACGCCCGGGTCATGGCGCGTAAGCCCGCCCGACCGCTGAGCAGCAGCGTGCCATCGATGTCGAAGAGGATCAGTGCCGGCGTCATCCGAAGAATTTCTTGAACAAGCCGGCCGGACGCAGTTCGCCGGTCGCCGGGACTATCTCGAGGCGGCGTCCCCCGATGGCTTTCGCCAGCGCGTCGTCGGCGGTGATCGCGAGCAGCGCCAATCCACGCGTGCGCGCGACCCGTGCCAGGTCCGCTCCGAATGGGCCCACGATGTCGCGAGGCAGCGCCGCGGATGGATGTTCGGCGATCAGCAGTTTCGGACCGAGCGCGAGAGCCCTGGCGAGCTGCACGCGCATATGCAGCTCCGGTGGCGCGCCGCCGGCAGGCCGGTCGAAGTACTCGGCTGCGATCCCGACCTCGCGCGCCAGCGTGCCGGCCTGCGGGATGACACGCGGATCGATCGGATCGACGTCAAGCGTGAACGACATGGCAATGTTTTGCAGCAGCGAAAACGCTTCGATGACGATGCCCCGCGCCGTCACCATGCCGATGCCGTCGAGCGACGCGAGCCAGTCGTCACTGTTGGTGATGGCGCGGGTATTCTGGCCGAACAGCGTGACGTTGCCTTGATCGGGGAGCATTGCACCGGTGATCAGGTGCACAAGCGTCTCGGCGCCGATCGCGTCGATGCCACCGATCGACACGACATCGCCGGGGTTGATCGTCAGCCTGGCCAGCCGTAACGGCCGAAGCGCCTGGTAGTCTTTCTCCAGGCCGGAGATCTCAAGAAGCGTAGTCACGACTTCTCAACTCCAGCCGCGCGAAATCGTGCGGCGGCAGGGTAATCGAGCCGAGGACGTTGCGCTGCGGCCGAGCCGCCCTGGCGCGGGTGCCGTCGGCCGCCACGGCTTCTTCGCCATGAAAATCAGAACCGCCGCTGGTCAGCAACTGGAGCCGGCCGGCCAGCCGCTGATAGATCGACTGCACTTCCGGCGAGTGGTCGGAGTGATAGACCTCGATGGCGTCGAGGCCGCGTTCGGCGAGCGGCGCGATCAACTCGTCGCGCTTCGTCACGCCGGGGTGCGCCATCGACGCCACTCCGCCGGCGCTGTGGACCACGGCGACCACGTCCGCAGGACTGGGTCCGCTGCGCGGCACGAATCCCGGACGCCCGGTTGCCAGCCAGAGGTCGAAGGCTTCCTGCACGGAGCCGACGTAGCCAGATCGCACCATCTCGCGCGCCAGCTGTGGACGTCCGACCGACGATCCGGGCCGGGCCGCCGCCGCGAGCAAGAGCTGGTCGACATCAATGAAGATCTGGACCGCGGCCAGTCGCGCCGCCATCTCCCGAAGGCGCGCCACGCGCAACGCGCGCTGATCGAGCAGCAGTGCCGCCAGCGACGCGTTCGACGGGTCGACGAAATAGGCAAGCACATGGACGTCGCGGCCATCGTCCACGGCCGTGACTTCAATGCCGGGCACCACGCGCATGCCGAAGGCGGCACCGGCCGCGGTGACGTCGGCGACGGCCGCGACCGTATCGTGGTCGGTGACGCTGATGACGGTCAGCCCGGACGCGTGCGCGCGGGCGACGAGCTCGCCCGGCGTCAGCCGCCCGTCCGACGCCGTCGTGTGCATGTGAAGGTCGATCAAAGATTTGGTGATCTCATGATCTGGTGATCTCGTAAGCGTCTCGTGATCTGCGATCTGGCGATCTGCGATCTGGGATGTGGTGATCTCGTGATCTCGTGATCTGCGGCCCCGAAAAGATCACCAGATAGATCTGAAGATCTCGAGATCTCGAGATCACAAGATCAGATCGCGAGATCACCACGTCACGAGATCACGAGATCATGAAATGTTTCTCCGTTGGCGCAGCTTCGGGCGCCGTTTCGGCGCGTCCGTGCGGTGCCGCTTGACGAGCGCGCGGTACTCGCGGAGCAGCAGCTCGAGATGTTCACGCTCTTCCTCTGCGAACTCGAGGAAAATGCGTTTGCCTTCGGAATCCTCGAAGCGCTCGCCGTAGCGCTTGAAAAAGCGGTGCGAGCCGCGCTCGCAGCGGATGCCGATGCGGTACGCCTCGAGGTCATCGACGCCGTCGCGGCGTAATTGCTCGGCACCCGATGAAAACAACCCGTTGGCGGCGCCCTTGAAAAACAGGAAGGTCGGCCGCGACTCGAGTTGCGGGTCCTGGCGCAGCAGGTCCTGATAGCGGTTCTCGAGCGTCTTGAGGTGATGCACTTCTTCGGTGGCGAGCTTGCGGAACACTTCGCGGGCGCGCGGATCCTTCACGAGCTTGACGCCGCGGCCGTAAAATTCCATGCCGCTGCGTTCGGTCGCAATCGCGATGCGCAGCGCGTCGCGCGCGAACAGCAGCTCGGAATTCGAGGAGCCTTCCTCCGGCGCGCGGCCGGTGCTGCACGCCTCGCAGGTGCCGTAAATCTGCACGACGCTCTGCCGCGCCGTGAAGGCGCGAGCCGCCGCGACCTCCTCGACCAGCGCCTCGATATCGGAGCTGAGGAACTCGAACGAGCGGTTGCAGGTCTTGCAGATCAGGTGAAAGTGACGGGGATGGCGATACGAGTGTTCAAAGCGGAAGCGGCCCTCGCCGAAATCCACTTTGCGCGCGATGCCCGCCTCCTCCATCCATTGGAGCGTGCGGTACACCGTCGCGCGGCTGATGCGGTGATCCTCGCGCTTGATCAGATCGACCAGATCGTCAGCGCTGAGGTGTCCCTCCTGTTTGAGGAACGCGTTGACGATCAGGTCGCGCTTGCTGGAGCGCTTCGTACCGGCGGGGCGGAGACGATCGAGATCGGGAATCGCCGCCGAGGTGGCCATGACGCCCCTGTTATGCCGAGAACGATGAACCGCAGCCGCAGGTAGACGTCGCGTTCGGATTCTTGATGGTGAATCCGCCGCCGGTGATCGTGTCGACGAAATCGACTTCGGCGCCGCGCAGATAGCTGATGCTCACCGGATCGACGAACAGCCGCACGCCGTTCGATTCGAACTGGCGATCGCCAACGCCGCCGCCCTCTTCGATCATCAGGCCGTACTGGAAGCCCGAGTAGCCGCCGCCCTGCACGAAGACGCGCAGTCCGCTGTCGGCTTTGCCCTCTTCGGACAGCAATTCCCGGATCTTGCCGGCCGCCGCCTCGGTAACGGTGATGATGGTTTCGGTCACTGCCGGGGTTTCCGGCGTCATGGTTTGGGTTTCCATAAACTCCTATTTTACCGCTAGTTGGGCGAGTTTCTCAGAGGATTCCTGCTCCAGGTCCTTGTGCAGGCTGTTGCCGTGCGCGTCCATGGTCACAATCGCGGGGAAGTCCTTAAGTTGTAGATGCCACATGGCCTCGGGCGTTCCAAACTCCGTCAGCGACACCCCGTCCACCCGCTCAATACACCGGGCGTAAAACTGTGCAGCGCCGCCGATAGCGTTGAGGTAGACCGCGCCGTGCTGCTTCAACCCCGCCAACGTCTTTCCCGCCATGCCGCCCTTGCCGATCACCGCGCGCACGCCGTAGCGGCCGATGATGTCCGCCTGGTACGGTTCCTCGCGAATGCTCGTGGTCGGACCCGCCGCCGTGACGTGCCAGCTGCCATCGGCTCGTTTCGCAACCACCGGGCCGCAGTGATAGATGACGCCGCCGCGCAAGTCGACGGGCGGCGCGTGTTCCGACAGATGATGATGCACCGCGTCGCGCCCCGTGTAGGCACGGCCGCTGATCAACACCACGTCGCCGACTTTCAACGAACGAACCGTCGCTTCGTCGATCGGCGCCTCCAGTCGGATCTCGCGGCCGGTGCGCGTAAAGCCGGCCTGGTCCATCATCGGAATCGTCGCGACCGACGGATCGCGGTACAACCACGAGGTGATCGCGCCGGTGCTGCTGTCCAGGGTGACGCCGAGGCGCCGATACGCCCAGCAGTCATAGGCGATCGAGACGAAGAAGCTCGCCGGCAAGCGGTTCTGCACGCCGATCTTGCAGCCGATCAGCGATACCTTGCCGCCGAATCCCATCGGCCCGACACCGAGCGTGTTCGCGGTGCGCAGGATGTCGGCTTCGAGCTCGGCCAGCCGTGGATCCGGATTGATATCGTCGAGACTGCGGAACAACTGCTGTTTCGCTTCGACGTAGCCGCTGGTCCGATCGCCGCCGATGCAGACGCCGATGGCTCCTGGCGCGCAGCCTTTGCCTTGTGCGTTCCACACCGCATGCAGGATCGCCTTGCGCACACCGTCCAGCGTACGATCCGCCCGGCCTAGATGCGCGAGCTCGGACGGCAACGAGTACTGCGCGTTCATGTTTTCGCAGCCGCCGCCTTTCAGAAGCAGCTTCACTTCGATATCGTCGCGTTCCCACTGCTCGAAGTGAATGACCGGCGTGCCCGGGCCAAGGTTGTTGCCGCTGTTTTCTCCGGTGATCGAATCGACGGAGTTGGGCCGCAGCTTGCCGCGCCTGGTCGCTTCGGCAATCGCTTCCTTGATCTGCTTCTTCATCCAGATCTGGTTGGCGCCGACCGGCGTCTTGACTTCGAACGTCGGCATGCCGGTGTCCTGGCAGATGGCGCCTTCGAGGTCCGAGGCCTGATCGATGTTCTGGCCGATAATCGCAAGCGCCTGTCCGGCCCGAGACGCGCCGTCCTCGGCGGCCATCGCATGCTTCATCGCCGCACGCACGTCCGGCGGCAGATCCGTAGAGGTCCTGACGATCAGCGTCACTACGGACTCGAAGAACTGTTGCATAGCTCTTCAGTTTATCCGAAGCGCCGCGCTGAACGCCGTTGCTGAACCTTCGTCTCGGCGCCAACGTCTGAACCCTCGTGAAACAATCGCTGCGCCGCCTCGCCAAGGCCCCGGCATTTGCGTTGACCGCCATCGTCACCATCGCCACCGCCATCGGCGCCAACGCCCTGATCTTCAGCGTCGTCAACGGCGTGATTCTCAAGCCGCTGCCCTACCCGGACCCAGACCGGCTAGTCGGGGTGTGGCACGTGGCGCCAGGCGTCATGCAGGGCCCGTTGCAACAGTCGGTAGGCACATATTTTCTGGAGCGCGAATCGGCGCAGTCGTTTGTCGATATCGGATTGTGGGACGACGGTTCGGTGACGATCACCGGACGCGGCGAGCCCGAGCAGGTTGAATCGCTGAGCGTGACGGATGGCACGCTGCCGATTCTCGGAGTCCGCCCGGCACTTGGCCGCGTGTTCACGCGCGAGGACGACACGCCAACCGGACCATGGGTGGCGATCATCTCGCACCGATATTGGCAACGGGCGTTCAACGGTGACCCGCGCGCCGTCGGACAAAGCCTGATGGTCAACGGCCGCGCCCGCGAGATCGTCGGCGTGCTGCCGGAACACTTCCGCTTCCTTCGCGCCAATCCAGCCATCGTGCTGCCGTTCAAGTTCGATCGCGAAAAAACCCAGGCGCTGGGTTTCAGCTATCAAGGTCTCGCGCGCCTCAAACCGGGTGTCACCATCGACCAGGCCAACGCCGATATCGCGCGGCTGCTGCCGACGCTGATCGACCGGTTCCCGATGCCTCCCGGGTTCTCGCGCAAGATGTTCGAAGACGCGCGAATCGGCCCGCTCGTGCGCCCGCTCGACGTCGACGTCATCGGCGACATCGGCGCCATGCTGTGGATCCTGCTGGGGACCGTAGGCCTCGTTCTGCTCGTGGCGTGCGCGAACGTTGCCAACCTGTTCCTGGTCCGCGCCGAGGCGCGTCAGCAGGAGCTGGCGATTCGTCTCGCCCTCGGCGCCGAATCGCGGCAGATCGCCTGGAAACTGATGGTTGAGTCACTGCTCATTGCGGTGCTCGGCGGCGTCGTCGGCCTGGTGCTGGCCTACGGCGGAATCAAACTGCTGCTGTACCTGCAGCCCGCACAATTGCCGCGGCTGGACGAGATCGCCATCGATCCGATCGTGCTCCTGTTCACGCTGGCGATCTCGATCGTCGCCGGCCTGTTATTCGGGGCGATGCCGATCGTGAAGTACGCACGACCGCAGTTGTCATCGACGCTGAAGGACAGCTCGCGAGGGTCGAGCGAAGGCCGCGAGCGCCATCGCGCGCGAAACACGCTGGTGGTCGCGCAGATCGCCCTCGCGACCATCCTGCTGGTCGCGTCCGGCCTGATGATCCGCACCTTCGTCGCCATCCGCGACGTGCCGCCCGGTTTCGTGAACCCGGAAGACGTGCTGACACTTCGTATCACCATTCCGCAGGCAGTGGTCGAGGACCCTCTGCAGGCCGCGCGCACGCATCAACAGATAGCCCGCAACATCGAATCGATCGCCGGCGTCCAGGCGGTGGGCCTGGCGTCGTCGATCACGATGGACGGCAACAGCAGTAACGACCCGCTGGCTTTCGAGGACTTTCCGTTACCCGAGGGCAAGATTCCGCCGATTCGCCGCTTCAAGCACGTCGGCGCGGGTTACTTCGAGACGATGGGCAACCCGATCATCGCCGGGCGCAGCATCACCTGGGCGGATGTCGAGGCCATGAACCCGGTCGTCGTCATCAGCGAAAACCTCGCGCGCGAATATTGGAAGGACGATGTCGGCAAGGCGCTCGGCCGACGCGTCCGGCAGACGGATGGAGCGCCGTGGCGCGAGATCGTCGGGGTTGTCGGCAACGAGCGGCAGGACGGCGCCACCGCCCCACCGCCGGCGACCGTGTATTGGCCGATGGCGATCAAATCATTCTGGGACAGCGACACCTTCGTCCAGCGCTCGCTCGGCTATGTCATTCGAACGCCGCGAGTTCATACGCCCGGGTTCCTCGCCGAAGTGCAACGCGCGGTGTGGAGCGTCAACCCCAACCTGCCGCTCGCTCGTGTCAGGACGCTGCAAGAAATTTACGGGCAATCGATGGCGCAAACGTCGTTCGTCCTCGTGATTCTCGGCATCGCCGCGGCGGTGACCTTGCTGCTCGGCGTCGTCGGCATTTACGGCGTCATTGCCTACATCGTCGCGCGGCGGCGGCGCGAGGTCGGCATTCGCATGGCGCTGGGGGCGCAGAGCAACACCGTCCAGAGGATTTTCGTCGCGCGCGGTCTGTCGCTCACCGCGATTGGTCTCGTGATTGGCGTCCTCGGCGCTGCTGCGGGGATGCGCGTGTTGTCGTCGCTGCTGTTCGGAGTCCAGCCGTTCGACGCACTGACCTACGCCGCCGTGATCGCCGTGCTCGGCGCCGTCGCGCTGGCCGCGACCTGGCTGCCTGCGAGGCAGGCGACGCGGATCGATCCGATGCTCGCGTTGCGCGCTGAGTAATCGGCGAAGCATCGCCGGCCCGGAAGGGGAACTGTCCGCCCGGCGGCTTATAATCCCGAGCCGCGTGGAATTCCGGCCGGGCACTCGATTTGGGCCATACGAACTGCTGTCGCTGATTGGCAGCGGCGGAATGGGTCAGCTCTATTCCGCCGTCGATACGCGGCTGGGCCGCCGGGTCGCGATTAAGGTTCTGGCCACTCACTTGCTGGACGATGCCGAATTGAGGTTGCGGTTCGAGCGCGAGGCGCGCGCTGCCGCGGCAGTCAATCACCCCAACATTTGTACCGTCTTCGACATCGGGTGGCAGGGCGACACGCCGTTCATCGTCATGGAGTACCTCGACGGACAGAGTCTGGCCGCCAGGCTGGCTCTAGGACCGCTCGAGCCGAACGCGGCGATCGCGCACGCGATTCAAATCGCACACGCCTTGCGGGAAACGCATAAACACGGCGTCATTCACCGGGACCTGAAACCGTCGAACGTCATGCTGACCGCGCTCGGCGTCAAGGTGGTGGACTTCGGTGTCGCGAAACTCAAAGCCGAGATGAACCTCAGCGCGGCGTCGACGCGAGGTCCTGATACCGAACCCGGAACGATATTGGGGACCCTGCAGTACATGGCGCCGGAACAACTGGAGGGTTCAGACGTCGACGAGCGTGTCGATGTGTTTTCGCTTGGGGCGCTGCTCTACGAGATGTTGACGGGCACCGCCGCCTTCGCGGCGCCGACCAAAGCTGCCGTGATCGCGGCGATTCTCTCACGATCGCCGGCACCGCCGAGTTCCGTCGTGCCGCAGATTTCGCGTGAGGTCGACGCGATCGTGCTCGACTGTCTGGCGAAAGGGAGAGACGCCCGTCCGACCAGCGACACGCTCGTCGATCGGCTCGAGGCGGCAGCGCAGATGCGCAGCCGTTCGCGGCCTCGGAAGGCACGCCAGCAACATCGGCCCATTCGCGCCATCGCGGTGCTGCCGGTTGAGGCCAACATCAGGAGCGAGTCAGCCGCAGCCTTCTCCGACGGCGTGACCGACGGCTTGATCTCCGCGCTGGTCCGGTTCCGGGCTCTGCGGGTCATCTCGCGCGCGTCGTGTTTGAAATATCGTGCGAGCTCGCTGCCGCTGGCGCAGATCGGCCGCGAATTGAAGGTTGACGCCGTGCTGGTCAGTTCGATCAACGAAGATGAAACGGGCAAGCTGACCCTGACGACTGAATTAATTGACGCGGCGACCGAGTCCCGGGCGTGGTCGGGATCGTACGCGTTCGAGCGCTCCTCGGTGCTGCAGATTCAAGAGCAGGTCGGCGACGACATTGCCAGCCAGATTCATCTGAGCGGCTCGACCGCGCAGGCGCGACGAGGCCGTCGTCCGGTGGTGTCGCAGCCAGGGCACGCGGCCTATCTGAAGGCGCGATTCTGTTTGGAGAATCGCATCGGCAACTGGGTCGACACCAGTTTTGAAGCGTTACAAACCGCGATCGCGCATGACCCGGACTTTGCCCCTGCCCATGCGGCGTTGAGCAAGTGGTATGTGCTCGCAGCGGCACGAAAGCCTGGAAGCAAGTCGGACGGGGTTACCGCTGCCATCAGCTGGGCCGACGGGTTGCGGCGCGCGGAGGAAGAGGCGCGCGTGGCGCTGACACTGGACCCGCGCCTCGGTGAGGCGCATTCGAGGCTCGCGAGCGTCCTCTGTATGCGGTGGCAATTCGATGACGCCGAGCGCTCCTATCTGAAAGCGCTCGCGCTCGAACCGAACGCCGTCGGCACGCACACCGCGTACAGCGAATTCCTGACCTTCATGGGCCGCTTCGAGGAAGCGCTCGTTCACCTCGAGGCGGCAAAGCAGCGCGATCCTTTCGCCACCAGCCTCTATGAACGTTTCGCCGTCACCCATTACGCGGCGCGCGACTTCGTCGCCTGTGCAGCCGCGGTTGCGGCGGGACTGGAGCTCGGGCCGGCATCCGGTGTGCTCGCGTATTTCAAGGGTCAGGCGGAGTCGCACAGCGGCAATGTGCACGATGCGGTCGCGACGCTGCGGACCGCACGCACGCTGATGGCCGATCATCCCGCTGTAGTGGCAGCTCTCGCCGCGGCGTTGGTAAGAGCAGGCCAGCGCGACGAAGCCGAGGCCCTGCTATCAGCTTTGGTCGAGCGAACCGATGACGTCGTGCATATCAGCGAGGTTCACGCCGCTTTGGGCAACACCGGCGATGCGCTCGACGCACTCGAAGTCGGCTACCAAAGGCGATCGCCGGAGTTGCTGAACCTGGCGGCGGATCCGGCGTTCGATCCGCTTCGCCGGCACCCGCGATTTATCAGGTTGCTGCGCGAAATCGGCCTGCCGACGTTGAACCTCGAGACGCACTGACCCTCGAGGACGCGCGAAGCCGCTGCGACTACATTCGATTACTTCCCGAAAATCAGGAAATACTGATACGGCAGAAAGGTTTCCTGGCGGAGCAGTTTCAAGCCCGCCTGCTGTGCGTCTCGCACCACGACATCGGGGCTGACGCGCTCTTCGATGTCGGGACCGGGTCCTGTCCCCTCCAGCTTGAAGTCGACGATGCCGAGGCGGCCCTGGGGCTTCAGCGCTTTGGCGATGTTCGAGAGCATGGCGACGCGGTCCTGCACTTCGTGATACGCGTCGACCATCAGCGCCGCATCGAGCGAGGCCGCCGGCAGCAGCGGATCGTTGTTCAATCCCAGCACGCCTTTCACATTGTTGAAACCCTCGCGGCTGACCCGGCGGGAAATGGCGTTGATCATTTCCTTCTGCACGTCCTCCGCATAAACCAGGCCGCGCGGCCCGACACGCCGCGCCAGCCGGATCGTGAACCACCCGCTGCCGGCACCGATGTCGGCCACGACGGACGCATCCGCGATCGCCATTGCGTCCATGATCTGATCGGGACGCTGCCACAGATCGCGATCCGGCGCGTCGAGCAACCCGAGATCCGAGGGCGGAAACAGGCGGCCGTGCAGGCCGCCCTGTTGCTGGGATTGCGCGTGGGGCGTGGCAGCGAGACAGGCGCCGGCGACGAACGCCAGCGCCACGCGCGTTAGTGCCGCAGGAATTTCCATGCGGTGGGCAACACCAGACCGGCGGCCACGACCTTGATGAGGTCGACGACCACGAACGGGTAGAAACCCGTTGCCAGCGCCGCCGGGATGCCGGTGATGCGCGCAATCCACGACACGCCGCCGATCAGGATCACCGCAAGGCCGGCGGCCATCGCGAGCATCGACGTCAGGTAGCGGCGGTCCATGCCGCGCTCGGCGAGCAGCCCGGTGACGAATGCCGCCACCGGATATGCCATCAGGTAGCCGCCCGTCGGTCCCAGTATCCGCAGAAACCCTTGCGGCAGCTCCGCTGAGAACGCAAACACCGGCAGGCCGGCGATGCCCGCCGTGAGATAAAGGATCTGGCTCAACGCGCCGAGCCGCGACCCGAGCACTGCGCCGGCCATCAGCACCGTGATGTCGGCGATCGTGAACGGCACCGGTGTGAACGGCAACGGGAAGCTGAGCTGCGCGGCAGCGGCCGTCAGCACGGTAAAGAACAGCACGGACAGGATCTGCACACCCGTCCACGCACGCGCGGACGCGGCACGCACGCTGACCTGATCGAGAATCGTAGATGCGTGCGACGCGAAGGGTCGTGATGTCATGGAATCGAATTCTACCGGCTTGTCCCGAGCAGAGTCGAGGGGCGCGCCCCCAGCGGAGGCGAGGGGCTGGCCGACCGCGTTGACGATTGCCGGGTCGGATTCGGGCGCCGGCGCCGGTATTCAGGCCGATCTGAAGACCTTTGCCGCGCACGGCGTCTATGGCACATCGGCGATTACCGCGCTGACCGCGCAGAACACCGTCGGCGTCACCGCGGTGCATGTCGTCCCCGATGACTTCCTGGCCGCGCAAATCGAAGCGATCGTGACCGACCTCGGGTGTGACGCGGTCAAGACGGGCATGCTCGCCACCGCGACGATCGTGGAAAGCGTGGCAGCAGCGGTTGAATCATTTGACTTGCCCAACCTGGTGGTCGATCCCGTGATGGTCGCCAAGAGCGGCGACCATCTGCTTGACGACGAGGCGGTGCACGCCGTGCGCTGGACGCTGCTGCGGCTCGCGCGCGTTGTCACGCCCAACATTCCGGAAGCGGAAGTGCTGGCGAAGATGGCGATCAAAACCGCGGACGACATGCGTGAGGCGGCTCGCCGCATCGCGATGCTCAAGCCCGCCGCCGTGGTCATCAAAGGCGGGCACCTTGCGGGACCGGAGGTGATCGACATCCTCCTCGAGGACGGCGAGTTTCACGAGTGGATCGGCCCGCGCATCGAAGGACCGAACACGCATGGCACGGGCTGCACCTTCGCGTCGGCGATCGCCGCGCACCTTGCGAAAGGAGCCTCGCTCATCGAGGCGGTTCCGGCGGCGAAGGCGTATGTCGAGGGCGCGATACGGCACGGCATTCCCCTTGGGAAAGGGCACCGGCCGCTCAATCATTTCTGGCGCGGAATATACTGAGAGGCTGTCATGAAGCTCACGGCGATCACCACCGCCCCGCTCGATGCCGACGGGCTCGTCAAGGCGCTCGACAGCGGCGGTATTGGCGCGGTGTGTGTCTTCCTCGGATTGGTCCGCGACAACAACAAGGGCCGCACGGTCCTCTACCTGGAGTACGAGGCCTACGAACCGTTGGCGCTGCGCGGCCTCGATTTGATCGTCGAAGAAGCGCGCGCGCGCTGGGCCGATGTCCGGCTGGCCATCCACCATCGCATCGGCCGCCTCGCGATTGGCGAGGCGAGCGTGGCCATTGCGGCGGCGTCGCCGCATCGCGCCAACGCATTTGCCGCCAGCCGCTACGCGATCGAGCGCATCAAGCAGATCGTGCCGATTTGGAAGCACGAATATTTCGAGGGCGGCGACGTGTGGATCGAAGGCGCGACCGCGGATCCGGACAACACGGCGGCACGCCAGGAGGCGCTGCGCATCGCATGCGCGTGACCGTCCGCCTGTTCGCGCGGCTGCGTGACATCACCGGCAGCGGTGAGTTGACGCGCGAGGCGCCGGCCGGCGCCAACGTGGGCGCCGTGTGGTCGTCGCTCGTCGCCGACTATCCTGAGTTGGCGGCGTACGAGAAGTCGATCTCGTGCGCCGTGAACGCCGACTATTCGCGTTTCACGGCGTCGGTCGCCGATGGCGATGAGATAGCATTCCTCCCGCCTGTGTCAGGCGGTTGACGCCGTCGCGACAGCGCCTTCCCGCGGGCACCGGCTTCTGAATATGTTCGACAAATTAGCCTCCATCGAGGGGCAGTACGAAAAACTGATGGCCTCGCTCGGCACCAGCCACGTGCAGAGCGACGCCAACGAATACCGCAAACAGGCGAAGGCGCTCGCCGAAATCGAGCCGCTCGTACAGAAATATCGCGAGTACAAGGCGGTGGAACACGAAATCGCCAGCGCCGAAGAGCTCATCAAGGGGGCCGACCCCGAGATGCGTGACCTCGCACTGGAGGAGCTCAGCGATCTGAACGTTCGTAAAGGCCGGCTGGCCGACGAGCTGAAGATCCTGCTCGTCCCCAAAGATCCCAACGACGAGCGCAACGTGCTGCTCGAAATCCGCGCGGGTACCGGCGGCGAAGAGGCAGCGCTGTTCGCAGCCGATCTGTTTCGTTGCTATACGCGCTTTGCCGAGCGGCAGCGCTGGAAGGTCGAGGTGATGTCGCTGAGCGAGGCCGACCAGGGCGGCATCAAGGATGTGGTCGTCAACATCGAGGGCCGCGGCGCCTACAGCAAATTGAAATACGAGAGCGGCGTCCATCGCGTGCAACGGGTGCCCGCAACCGAAGCCAGCGGCCGCATTCACACGTCGGCGGCCACGGTGGCCGTCCTGCCAGAGGCCGACGAAATCGACATCCAGATCAACGACAAGGACATCCGCATCGACACGTTCTGCTCGAGCGGCCCCGGCGGTCAGAGCGTCAACACCACCTACTCCGCAGTCCGCATCACGCACATTCCGACGGGTATCGTCGTGTCGCAGCAGGACGAAAAATCCCAGGTAAAAAACCGCGCCAAGGCGATGAAGGTGCTGCGCACGCGGCTCTACGAAGCCGAACTGCAGAAACAGAACGACGCGATTGCCAAGGAACGCAAGGGGCAGGTCGGCACCGGTGACCGCTCCGAGAAGATTCGCACGTATAACTTCCCGCAAAGCCGCGTCACCGACCATCGCATCAACTTCACCACCCACCAGCTGCACAGCATCCTCGACGGCAGCCTCGACGAGCTGATCAGCGCCTTGACGACGCACTACACCGCGGAGAAACTGCGCGAGGTCACGGAAGCGCAGTGACGGTCCGAGACAAGATCAACGCCGCCCGGGCGCGCCTGATCGCCGCGGGCATCGAGACCGGCGAGGCCGGCCGTGACGCGAACCTGTTCGCCCGCCACCTCCTCGGGTGGGATCGCGTGACGTTGCTGCTGCGTGAAGCCGACGCGGCAGGGGCGCGTTTCAGCGCCGAGTTCGACGCGATGGTCGACCGCCGCGCGCGCCGCGAGCCGGTCGCCTACATCCGGGGCATCCAGGAATTCTGGAGCCGCGATTTCGACGTCACCCCGGCAGTCTTGATTCCGCGTCCGGAAACGGAACTGATCGTCGAAGAACTGTTGAAGTGCGTCCCGAAGGAAATGCCGACGCGGCCGCAGCGGCTGGCCGATATCGGCACGGGCAGCGGCTGCATTGCGATTACCGCCGCACTCGAGCGGCCAAACCTGGAAATCATCGCCACGGATATTTCACAGCCGGCGCTCGAAATCGCGCGGCTCAACGCGGCGCATCACGGCGTATCCGACCGCGTCACATTCATCGAATCGGCGTACCTGGCCGGGATCGCGGGCACGTTCGATTTCATCGTGTCGAACCCGCCGTACGTGAGCGACGGCGAGTACGAACAGCTGGCGGCGGAGGTTCGCGACTACGAGCCGGCCGCGGCGTTGAAGGCCGGCCACGATGGATTGCGCGATATCCGCGAGATCATTCGGCTCGCACCGGATCGCCTCGCCCCCGGTGGCACGATGTTCGTCGAGATCGGCCACTGCCACGCCGATGCGGTCTCGGAAATCGTCGCCGGATGTCGCGGCCTGACGTTGAAACGGATCAGCACCGACCTTCAGAACATCCCGCGCGTGGCCGTCATCGAGCGCAACATCACCGACCTATGAGCTGCCTATTCTGCAAGATTGTCGCTGGGGAAATTCCCGCCACCAAGGTCTACGAGGACGATCGCCTGATCGCCTTCAACGACATCAACCCGCAGGCGCCGATGCACGTGCTCGTGATCCCAAAGCAGCACATCGCGACGCTCAACGACCTGACCGCATCCGACGACGCCGTGGTTGGCGCGATGGTGCGGACGGCCGCCACGATTGCGAAAGAGCGTGGCTACGATGGTCCGGGGTTCCGGACCGTCTTCAACTGCAATGCGCAGGCAGGCCAGACGGTCTTTCACATCCATCTGCACGTGCTGGGTGGGCGCAGCCTGGCCTGGCCACCGGGGTAATTACAGCTTTCAGCTTTCAGCTGCCTGCTGGCGGCCTTCAGCCTTCAGCCTTCGGCCTTCGGCAATCTTCAGTCTTCAGTCTTCAGTGCGAGCAGATATCGGCCAAAGCCGTTGTCGCGCTGCAGGACGAAATCGACGGCGCGGTAGCCTTTGGCCAGGTAGTTTTCGAACATCTCGCGCAGATCCAGGCGCCACTGCAGGGCGCGTTCGGGGGCGGCACGCTGCATCTCGGTGAAGCCGGTGGGAATCTCGATCCAGACGCGCCGCTCGGCGATCCCGAGATCGATGTGCGTGTTCAGGCGCCACTCGCCTTCCATCGCGGTGGTGTTGACGACCGGCGCTGCGGCGACTTCCTGCGCGCGGACGGTGCCCGGCACCGCCGCCTGCGTGTCGCCACGCTGTCCGGCGCCATATTGCAGGCGGCGCACGACGTGGGGCGCGCCGATCCGCCAGCTCAGGACGACGCGGTCGGTCGGCGTGCCTTTGTGCAGCGCGCTCGTCGATTCGCCGTAGAAATTCTGCGCGTATTCCTCGACCACGCCGCCGAGCTTGGCGAAGTTGAAGTGCGCGTTCATCGCCTGCATTGGATCGAAGGTCCACTCGATCAGGTCGTAGCCCTGCGCGAGCGCCCGATCGCGCTGTTCGAGCTTCAACCGGTAACCCAGGCCGCCGCGAAATTCCGGCAGCACGCCGGCCATGTGCGACCACATCATCGGCCGCCCCTGCTTCATCCCGACCACCGCGTAGGCGAAGCCGACCAGCCGGTTACCCGGCGCGAAGGCGCCGATCAAGCTGGCGCCGCGATGCACCGTGAAGATGAACACCGGCACGCCGACCATGTCGGCGCTGTCCGTATAGCCCCAGATTTCCCGTTCGAGCTCGACGACCGTCTTGAATTCGCCGATCGCCGTCAGATCGCGGATTTCGATGTCGCTCATGGCAGCAGTGGAATCAACTCGTATAACGTCCGGATGACGGGCAGCTGCGGCGGCAACGCATACGGCACTTCGCCGGAGCGACGCAGCAGCACGGCGCGCCATCCCGCGTTCAGCGCGCCTTCGATGTCGTGCTTGAAGCTGTCGCCGACCATCAACGCTTCGTCCGGCTTCACGTTCGCCTTGTCGAGCGCTTTGTCGAAAATGCTGCGGTGCGGCTTCATGTAGCCGTGCTCCGCGCCCGAGACGGACACGCTGATGATGTTGCGCAGGGAAAAATGCTCGCAGAAGGCGTCGAGGCTGCGGTGCGAATTCGAAATCGCGCCGACCCGGAAGCCGCGCTGCATCAGCGCCTCGAGCGTCGGCGCCACATCCTCGTACATCTCGAAGTGATGGTTCACCGACCACTGATCGTAGATTTCGCGCGCGACGTCGATGACTTTCGCGCCGCGGCCGCCCATGTGCTCGATGATCGACGCGGTGTAGTGAATGAACAGGTCGTGGTTGTAAATCTGCTCCTCGACCTCGTCGAGGATGAACGACGACGCCGCGGTCGCCTGATCGAACTTCGCCGGATCGACGTCGATGCCGTGCGCGGCGCAGGCGCGCCGGTAGCCTTCTGCCTGGAACGTCGGCCCGGGGTAGATCAGCGTGAAGTCGACGTCGAAAAATACGGCTCTGATCACGGATCGGGCGGCGGCGAATTCGGCGGTAATCAGCGGCGTGACGAACGCCGCTTTCCATTCGGCTCATCGGACTTGCTGGTCTTTTCGACCTGCTCGCGCACAATCCGATCGACGGTTTGCGACAACTCCTTCATCACCGCCTCTTTGAGCCGTTCGAGGCTGTTCTCCCGATGTGCGCGGAGGATCTCCATTTGCTCGCGCGTGAGAAACAAATCGGCCAAGTCGACCTTGAGGGCGGCGGCAATTCTCGACAGTGTCGCCGTGTCCGAATCTCGGCCGTGTTTGACGAGGTTCGTCACCGTATTTGGCCGAAGCGAGGCCTTGTCCGCGAGCTGTCGCTGCGTCCATCCTCGTTCGGCCAACAAAAACGCGATGGCCTCTCCCCAACGGCTCTTGGGCACGTTGTCACTGTAGTCCATCGCGCGTCGCGCATTCAATAAACGCAACGATATCAATAGGTTGCGAACAACCTCCACCCGACGCGAACTCTGCCATTGCGTCATGTCATTGAAATGATATACGTTACCGCTCCATTGATATAACGGTTGCGGGCTGGACGCACGGCCCGTTTGCCGCGGCCATCGAACACCAAGGAGTGAATGATGAAACGTCCGTCGAGAATCGCCGTACTCGTTTGTGCCGTGTTGTGGGCTGGCCATCCGGTGGCGGCGCAGTCTGCACAGGAACAGCTGGTCGTTCAGCAGGTGTCACCGTTGCGCTCGGTGCTCGCGGCCAAGTTGGTGGATCTCGGGTTGACCTCACAAGAGGCAGAGGCTCGGGTGAATCAGCTCACTGATCGCGACGTCCAGCAACTCGCCGAAAACCCGCAGCAGATGGGATTGGGCGGCATCAAGGACAAGACGCTCATCATCATCGCGTTGATTCTGATTCTGCCCAGCATTCTCCTGCTCGCCGCACTGTAGCCATGTCGGCGCGGCGACGCTATCGGTGGAACGTTCCGCTCGGGAGCCTTGCGGCTGCCGCACTCGTTGCCGCGTTCTCGACGGGATGTACGTCGGCGACATCATGGCGCCCACTGCGGACGGTTCCGGAAGACGCCGTGGTGTTGCCAGTCACCGGACGGATCCAACAGGGGAACCGCTGTGGTCCGAACGCCTTAGCGATCCTGCTCGCCGCCTCTGGCACACCCATCGAGGAGCCGGTCATTGCCAAGGCGGTCCAGATCGATCGGCTGGACGGAGCCTTGAACATCGACTTGCTGCTGTTCGCCCGCGCCCAAGGCTACAGCGCGCAGTTTGAAACGGGGTCGGTCGAGCGGCTCGTACAGCGGATCGAAGAAGGTCTTCCGGCGCTGTTGATGATGAAGCTGGAACGCCGCTCGCGGTGGTTCTTCCCGCGGGAACTGGTGTGGCACTTCATGGTCGTCTACGGCGTCAGCCGAACTGATCGCGTCTTTCTGGCTCACTCGGGGTGGGGTCCGCGCCGCGTCAAGTTCGAAGAGCTGGACGAATCCTGGGCGAGAGCGGGACGTTGGATGATGCATCTCGCGAAACCGCTCGATCGTCTCTCGATCGCGACCAGTCAGCGCGGAACCGTCGGAGACAAGAATGGCAAATAAACAATGGCACGGGCCTCGCTCGCTTGGCGCGCTCCTGCTCGTCATGACACTCGGTGCGGCCGGTCCCTCGGGCGCCCAGGAGTCGCGCGAGACACTGACCAATGACGCCGTCATCACTCTGGTGAAGGCGGGGCTTGGATCGCAGGCGATCATTGCGAAGATCAAGAGCTCCGTCCCGCGTTTCGACATTTCGATCGACGCCCTCGTCAAGTTGAAGGCGGCGAACGTACGGGATGACATCATCGAGGCGATGGTCGCGTCCTCGGCGGGCGCCGGTGCA
>DASPNQ010000245.1:0-10866 GCA_035626435.1 Vicinamibacterales bacterium | reverse complement strand
GCCGGCTTGACGCAAATCGACGTCGTCGGCGAGATGACCAGCATCGGCACGTTGTTCGCGTTCGTCGTGGTCTGCGCCGCGGTGCTGGTGTTGCGCAAGCGGCGTCCGGACGCGCGGCGGCCGTTCCGCGTGCCGTTCGGACCGGTGTTCCCGGTGCTCGGCATCCTGTCGTGCGCCTATTTGATGCTGAGCCTGCCGGTGCTGACCTGGGTGCGCTTCCTCGTGTGGCTCGACATCGGCATGATCATCTACTGGTTCTACGGCCGGACGCACAGCCCGCTCGTCAATCAGCCGGAAGCCGCGTCGCGAACCGCGATGCAGTCGCTCGCCAACTTCATCACGACGTTCGGTCTGCTGCTGGTCTTCAACGCGACGTGCATCGCGATCCTCGGCTACTTTACGGAATTCGGGATCACCAACGAAACCACGGCGAAGTGGTCCGAAATCGGTGTCACGGCTGATGAGGCGGACTCGTTCGGCCTGCGTTTCCTGGCTGTCGCGATCGCCGTCTGGGCGGTCGGCTTTGGTCTGACGAAGGCCTCGGGAGAGAAGGCATAGCCCGACGACTGGATGGTGTGGCGTGCGCGGCGCGGATCCGGAACGATCTCGCGCCTCGCATTGCCGCGTTTCACCAGCGCTACGGCCGCCCGCCCGGGCTCGCGGTCGTGCTTGCCGGCAGCAATCCTGCGTCGGAAGTCTACGTTCGCAATAAGATCAGAACAGTGGGAGAAGCCGGTTGCCGCGCCGAGCTGTTTCGGCTCGACGGTGCCGCGTCGCTGTCGGATGCGCTGGCTCTCGTGCGAACGCTGAACGAGGACCGCGCCGTCGACGCCATCCTCGTGCAGTCGCCGTTGCCGGAGACCATGGGCGCCAACGCCGAGCAACGGGTGTTCGACGCGATCGATCCCGCCAAAGATGTGGATGGTTTCCATCCGTATAACGTCGGACTCCTCGTTCAGAAGCGGCCGGCGCTGGTCGCCTGTACGCCGCTCGGCTGCATCGAGCTGCTGGAACGCGAAGGCGTCGAGCTGCGAGGGAAGCACGCCGTGGTAATCGGCCGCAGCGACATCGTCGGCAAACCGATGGCGATGCTGCTGCTGCATCGAGATGCGACGGTCACCGTGTGCCATTCGCGAACCGCGGGCCTGGCTGCGGTCGCGCGTTCGGCGGACGTCCTGGTTGCCGCAATCGGCCGGCCAGCGTTCGTAACGCCGGACTACGTCAAGCCCGGCGCGACGGTCGTCGATGTCGGCATCAACACATTGACGGCCCGTGACGAGGTCGAACGGCTCTTTCCGGCGGGCAGCCGTAAGCGTGAGCAATTCGACCAGAAGGGCAGCGTTCTGGTCGGCGACGTCCACCCGGACGTCGACGCGGTGGCAGGCGCGCTGACGCCGGTACCCGGCGGCGTCGGACCGCTGACCGTGGCCATGGTGCTGCGCAACACCCTGACCGCCGCGGAGCTCCGCTCAGGAAGCGTGCAGGGCGACCACCCATGATCGTAGCCATACCAAGCGGCCAGGCGACGTGGACGTGTCGCGCGCTGCAGCCGCGTCTCGTGAACCGAGAGGTGGCGCCGTGATGCGGAAGATTGCGCTCACCGGCGGCATTGCCACGGGCAAGAGTTACGTCGCGAACAAGCTGCGCGAAGCCGGCGTGCCGGTGGTCGACGCCGACGTGCTATCGCGCGAAGTGGTCGCACCGGGAACGCCCGGACTCGCCGCGGTGCGGCGCCGCTTCGGTCCCGACGCGGTTCGCCGCGACGGCACGATGGATCGCGTCAGGGTCGGGCAAATCGTGTTCAAGGACAAGCGCGCCCGCCAGGATCTGGAAGCGATCATTCACCCCGCCGTGCAGAAAGCGATCAACGCGTTCTTCGATGCGCTGCCGAAGCGGACGCCGTTTGCCGTCGCCGACGTGCCGCTGCTGTTCGAGACCGGACGCGACAAGGACTTTCAAGGCGTAATTGTGGTGGCCTGTCCGCGCGACGTGCAGCTGCAGCGGGTGATGGAACGCAACAAGCTGTCGAAGGAAGACGCCGAGCGGCGGCTCAACGCGCAGCTGCCGATCGAAAAGAAGGTCGCCAAGGCGACCTACGTCATCGACACCACCGGTTCCTTCGCGGAGACCGACGCCCAGGTCGCGGCGCTGATCGCCCAGCTCAGGGAAGGCAAAGCCAGACCGTAACGCGTTCTAACGCGCGGGCAGCGTCGACAGGAACGCGGCGAGCGTCGACGCCCAGACCTCGGAGGTGACCTGCGTGCGATGCCCTTCGGTGACGGCGCTGGCGGGCACGATCACGTGCCGTTGGGTCCGCACCTTGGCCATGGTGCGCTGCACCGTTCCGAGTTCAACGGGATTCAATTCATCGTCGGCGAACAGGATCGCAAGCGCTGGCGCGGTGATCTTGTGCAGCTCGCCCTCAGGGTCGTAATCGAATGAGGACTCGAAGCGATAGAGGATGTTGTTCGCATCGTCTTCCTCGAGTGTTTCGGCCACGACCGCTTTGACGTGGGCGTCGGCTTGCGCGTACGTCGTCAGCCGTTCCCCGAGGCGCGCCGGGCTTTGCACGAGCATGTCGAACATCGGCATGATGTTGAGGAAGCCGCGCGGCTGCGCGCGGTAATTACCGTTGTTCCATTCGGGATCGGTGCGAATGGCGTTCGACAGGATGCGGCGCCACAGCAGATTGCGGCCGTCGATTTTCGCCGGCAGGGACGAGATCGCGACGAGGCCGTCCATCATTTGCGGATAGCGGATGCCCCACAGCCAGGTGTGCATGCCGCCCATCGAAATCCCCATCACCAGACGGAGTTTGCGAATGCCGAAATGCTCGGTGATCAGCCGGTGCTCGAGATCGACGAGGTCGTGATACCCGTAGCGCGGAAACCTGGCACGCAACCCGTCGCTCGGCTTTGTCGACTTGCCGGCGCCAAGGATGTCGGGAAGGATCAGGTAGTGAGACGCCGGATCGAGCGCCCCGCCAGGGGTGGTCAACGGTCCGATCATCGACGGCGCCAGCACCTGTGACGCGTCGCCGCTCGACCCGTGCATCAGCAGCACCGCGTTGGTAATCCGGCCTTCCGCATCGCGGACGGCCGTGCCCATGGTGCGGTAATGCAGGCGGACCTCCGCCAGCGTTTCGCCGCTCCTGAAGCGATGGTCCTTGATGACGTAATCGCCTTCGGCTATCGGCGCTTGCGCATTCACGCCGGCGGCAATCGAACAAGCACATGCAATCAGCAGCAGTTGGCGCATCGCTTTACACCACGCAGTCATAAGATCGCGACATCACATCACTTCAGATCCCCAGATCACGAGATCTCGAGATCTCGAGATCTTGGATCTTCCTACATCTCCACCGTCGCGTCCTTCGCGGGCGCAATGCGCTCCTCGACGAATGAATTCCATTCGTGGCAGTGCGGGCACTGCCAGAGCAGGTCGGTGCTGCGATAGTGGCACTTGAGACAGACGTGCGGGTCCAGGAAGAACACCGACGACCGTGCCGACTCGATATAGCGCTGGACCAGCGCGCGATTGAGATCGAGTTTTAGCAGGACGTTCCATACCGCCTGATGAACGGTCAGGCCATGCGGGTTGTGCTCGAGCGCCGCGATCAGGAATTCGAACGCTTCGGCGTGCCGCTCGCGGGATGCGAGATGACGTCCCATGGCCAACCGCGCGCGCCAGTCTTGCGGATTCTGCGTAATCAAGCGGCGCAATCGCTCTTCGAACCGCTGCCGCTGTTGCTGCTGCTCGTAAAGACGTTCGAGCCGATCGAAGGCCAGGTAGGCGCGATCCGGCGCGCGCGAAATCAGATCGTCCCACGCCGCCTCGGCGGCCCGCAGGTCACCCTCGAGAAAACGCACGTCGCCGAGATTCAGGTAAGCGGGCGTGGTGTCCGGATCGTGCTCGAGCGCGGATTGAAAATGCTTCGACGCGCGGCCGCGATCGCCGACGGCCATCGCTTCCTTGCCGAGCTCGTTTTCGAGAAACGCCAGAATCGCCCGGTTGCGCGGCTGGGTGTCCGGGCCGCTCAACTCGACCAGCTGCTTGCGGACGCGATGCGCCTCCGCCCATTGATGCTGCTCCTCGTAGAGCTTCTGCAGGTAGAGCAGCGCATATTGGTTCGAGGGATCCATGCGGATCACTTCGTTGAATGCCTCGAGCGCGCGGTCGACGAAGCCGCCGCGTTTGAAGTCGAGGCCCAGACACAACAGGATGTAGGCGTGCTCGATCTTCGTCAGCTTCGAGCGTTGCAGCAGCGCCTGATGAACCTGGATGGCGCGCGCCACCTGGCCGCGCTCTCGATGCACGTTGCCGAGGATCAGGTGAATCTCCAGCGCGTCGCTGTCGACGCGGGCCGCCTGGCTCAGCTCCTCGATGGCCAGATCGATCTGATTCGAGACCAGGAAGTTGAGTCCGAGCACGTAGTGATGCGACTCGCGGGCGCGCCGCCGATCGATCCACTTGCCGTCGCGCAGCTTGTAGCGCTCCCAGGCCTTGCCAATCGCCAGGCCAAGCAGCAGCGCGATCAACGCCGCGAGAAATGGACCGGCTTCCGTGAGCGTCATATCTCTACGACCGCGCCGCCGTTGGCACCATGGCACCCTTTGGCACTTGGCACCTAATCCCTAGACCATTCCGGTTCGCCACAAATCGTGCAGGTGAACGACACCTTCGACGCGGCGATCCGCATTGATCACGACGATGGACGTGATCTTGCGTTGTTCCATGAGCGCCAGCGCCTCGACGGCGAGCGTGGTATGGGCGATGGCAATCGGGTTTGCGGTCATGACGTCGCGAGCGGTCAATTCGAGGATGTGCGGCGTGCCGGCCATCTTCCGGCGCAAGTCGCCGTCGGTAATGATGCCCGCCAGGCGGCCGTCCTTTTCCACGACCGACGTCATCCCCAGTCCCTTGCGCGACATTTCGTAGATGACGTCGCGCATCGCGGTATGCAGCTGGACGACCGGCAACGCGTCGCCGCCGTGCATGACCTGCTCGACGCGCATCAGCCGCTTGCCCAGCTTGCCCGCCGGATGAAGCGTCGCAAAATCCTCAGGCTTGAAACCCTTTTCGACGAGCACCGTCATCGCCAGCGCGTCGCCCATCGCCAGTGCCGCCGTGGTGCTCGCGGTCGGCACGAGGTTCATCGGGCAGGCCTCCTTGGACACGCTGCAGTCCAGCGCCACGTCGGCGGATTGCGCCAGCGTCGATCGCACGTCGCCGGTCAACGCGATCAGCGGCGCGCCAATGCGCTTCAGGTTCTCGACGACCCGCGTCAATTCCTCGGTCTCGCCGCTGTACGACATGGCGATCACGACATCGTCCGACTGAATCACGCCGAGATCGCCGTGGACGGCCTCGGCGGGATGAAGGAAGAACGCCGGCGTGCCGGTGCTGGCGAGCGTCGCGGCGATCTTGCGGCACACGATGCCGGACTTGCCCATGCCGGTGAGGATGACGCGCCCCTTGCAGCCGCGAATCAGCGTCACGGCGCGCGCGAAACGCTCGTCGAGGCGATCGACCAGCGCCAGCACCGCGGCCGCCTCGGTCTGCAACACTTTGCGGGCGATCGACAGGTCAGGCATTCTTGACGATCTTATCAATGGCCACCAGGCGCTGGAGCAGCGTGGCGACGCGATCCAGACGCAGCGCGTTGGCGGCGTCGCTCCTCGCGCGGCTGGGTTCTTCGTGCACCTCGAGGAATACGCCGTCGACGCCGGCCGCGACGCCCGCTTGCGCCATCGGCTCGATGTACTCCGCGAGGCCTCCCGTCACGCCATCACCGGCGCCGGGCAGCTGCAAGCTGTGGGTGACGTCGAAGATTACCGGATGGCCGAGGGCGCGCAGCATCGGGAAGGCGCGCGGGTCGACGACGAGATTGTTGTAGCCGAACGACACGCCGCGCTCGGTCACCAGCACCTGTGCGTTGCCCGAGTCGGTGACCTTGGCGATGGCGTGCTTGACGTCCTTTGGCGCGAGGAACTGGCCCTTCTTGATGTTGACGACGCGGCCGGTTCGAGCCGCGGCGACGATCAAGTCGGTCTGCCGCGACAGGAACGCCGGGATCTGCAGGATGTCGGCGACGCGCGCCGCCGGCTCTGCCTGCGATGCCTCGTGGATGTCGGTCAGGATGGGCAGCCCGGTGCGCTCCTTGACCAGCCCCAGCACCCGCAAGCCGTCGTGAAGGCCGGGCCCGCGAAACGAACTGAGCGAGGTGCGGTTGGCTTTGTCGAACGAGGCTTTGAACACCAGCGGCACGCCCGCGCGCGACGCGATCTCTTTCAGCGCGATCGCCGTATCGATCGCGTGCGTTTCGCTCTCGATGACGCACGGACCGAGGATGAAGGCCAGCGGATGGCCGGTGCCGAATGAAACGGCGCCCGCCGAGACGGGCGTCACGGCCTGCACCTACGCGTCACTCCTGCCGACGCGCACCGCCGCCTGATCGGTCGACCCGTGCTTGCAGCGCCGCGCCGCTTCGACGAAGCTCGCAAACAGCGGATGCGGTTTCAGCGGCCGCGACTGGAACTCGGGATGGAACTGCACCGCGAGGTACCACGGGTGATTGGGCAGCTCCGCAATCTCGACGAACTTGCCATCCGGCGAGCGGCCCGAGATGCGCATGCCTCTCTCCGCCAGCGCCGGCTCGTAGAGGCAATTGAACTCGAAGCGATGGCGGTGCCGTTCGTAGATCAAATCGGTACCGTAGACCTTCCGCGCCAGTGAGTTCGGCGCCAGGTCGCAGGCATAGCGGCCCAGCCGCATCGTGCCGCCGAGGTCGTCGACACCGAGCAAATCGCGCAGCTTGTAGATCACCTTGTGCGGGGCGGCTTCGTCGACTTCCGTCGAGTCGGCGCCGTCAAGACCGCAGACGTTACGCGCGTATTCGACGGTCGCCCACTGGAAGCCATAGCAGATACCGAAGAACGGAATGCCGTGCAGGCGCGCGTGTTCGGAGGCTTTCATCATGCCGCGCGTCCCGCGCGAGCCAAACCCGCCCGGCACGAGGATGCCGACGGCGCCGTCGAGCAGGCGAGCGCCGCCTTCCTGTTCGAGCGCTTCCGATTCGACCCACTGGATGTTGATGCGCACCCGATTCGCGAAGCCGCCGTGGTAGAGCGCCTCGTTCAGCGACTTGTAGGAATCCTCGTAGCCGGTGTACTTGCCGACGACGTGAATCGTGATTTCTTCTTCCGGGTTCTTGATGCGGTGGACGAGATCCTCCCACGGCTGCATCCGCGAGTCGCCGGGCGGCAGGTGCAGGTATTTCAGAATCACGCGGTCCAGGCCCTCTTCGCGAAGCGACAGCGGTACTTCGTAGATTGTCGAGACGTCTTTCGCGGTGATCACGGCTTCTTCGTTGACGTCGCAGAACAGCGCGATCTTCTGCTTGATGTCCCGTTCGAGAATGCGATCGGTGCGGCACAGCAGGATGTCGGGCTGAATGCCGATCGAGCGCAGGTCGCGAACGCTGTGCTGCGTCGGCTTGGTCTTGAGCTCTCCGGCCGCGCCGATGTACGGCACCAGCGTGAGGTGCACGTAGATGGTGTTGTCGCGGCCGACGTCCTGACGGAACTGGCGAATCGCTTCGAGGAAGGGCAGGCTTTCGATGTCGCCGACCGTGCCGCCGATCTCGACGAGCACCACGTCGGCATCGCGCCCGGCCAGGCGGATGCAGTCCTTGATTTCGTTGGTGATGTGCGGAATCACCTGCACCGTGCGACCGAGGTAATCGCCACGGCGCTCCTTGGTGATGACCGACATGTAGATCTTGCCCGTCGTCCAGTTGCTGTTGCGCGTCGCGGTCATGCTGGTGAAGCGCTCGTAGTGCCCCAGGTCGAGATCCGTCTCGGCGCCATCGTCGGTGACGTAGACCTCGCCGTGCTGATACGGGCTCATCGTCCCCGGGTCGACGTTGATATACGGATCGAATTTCTGCAGGCTGACCTTGTAGCCATGCCCTTCGAGCAACGCGCCGATTGACGCGGCGGCCAGGCCTTTGCCGAGCGACGACACGACGCCGCCGGTCACGAAGATGTACTTGGGTTGTCGCACGGTGTTTTCCATCGGTTAGGTCCGCAACGAAGTCACCATCATCGATCGCACGCGTTCGAGATCTTCCGGGGTGTCGACGCCGGCCGCCGCGTGGCGGGTCGGGACAACACGAATCCTGATGCCATGAGCCAGCGCACGGAGCTGTTCGAGGCTCTCTTCCAGCTCGAGTGCGGCCGGGGGCGACGCCGCTAAGTGGAGGAGCGTCTGCCGCCGATATACGTACAGGCCCACGTGCGCCCTGGCCGCGGCGGCGGGCACCGATCGGCCCGAGACGGTGGCAGGAATCGGCGCGCGCGAGAAATACAGGGCGTTTTCGTTGAGGTCGGTGACCACTTTGACCACGTGTGGACTGCGAAACTCTTCGAGCGTCGTCAGAGGACGCGACAACGTCGCCATTTCGACCGACGGGTCGGCGAGGAGCGGCGCGACCGCGGCGTCGATTGTCTCGGGTTCGATGAGCGGCTCGTCGCCTTGCACGTTCACGACCACGCCGCAGGGCAGGTCGCGCACGGCTTCCGCGATTCGATCCGTGCCGCTGACGTGGTCGCGACGCGTCAGGATCGCGGCGCCGCCAAACGCGCGCACAGCCGACAGAATTCGTTCGTCGTCGGTCGCCACCAGCACCGCGTGCACGCTGGCCGCCGAGGCCGTGCGCCGGTACACGTGCTCGATCATCGGTTTTCCAGCGATGTCGGCGAGTACTTTTCCGGGGAGCCGGGTGGAATGGAACCTCGCGGGGATGACAGCGAGGACCGACGATTCAGTCAGCGTAAATGGCAGACGCTCGACCGAATTGGGGTGCACGACGAAGTATAGCACGCACGAGTTGGGCGCGACTGCGACGAGTTCGGCCCGACTCCCAACTCCGGACTCGCAGCTGGTATCCTTGACTCGGTAATGGCCGGTTCATTCGCGCCTCGCACCGTCGGAATGATCGCCGTCGCCGCAGCGGCGGCCGGGTGGCTCGGATCGTCGCTGGCGCAGGACGTTCGCGAGCCGGCGCCGCCGGCGGCACGAACGGCCCCGCGCCCGTTGGGGGCGAACATCTCGGTGCCGCGCGCCGAGAAACTCCGCGAACAGCTTCCCAGGACGCCGCAACCAGGCCGCGGCCGCAATCCATTTCTGTACGGACGTCGGTCCGCGACCCGTTCTTCGTCTCAGCCGGTTGAAATTGCAGACGCCGTCGTCGCGCAACCCGCACCCACGGTTCCAATCGAACCGCCCGGGCCCGTGTTCAAGCTGTCGGGAATCGCGAGCCGTCTGGAAGGCGAGCTGAGTGTGCTCACCGCCATCATCATCGACAACGGCGCGTTGGTGTTCGCGAAGGCCGGAGACAAATTGTCGAATGGCTACTCAGTGCTGCGGGTCGACGAACTGTCGGTCACGTTGGCCGACGCGACCGGCGCGACGCAGACGATTCGGCTCCCGTAAGCGTTTTAGGTCCGAAAGTCTTGCGGGTGAGCTACACCCTCACCAGCCATGCGTCCTTGACGGGACCGAGCGCGCGAATTTCCTTCATCACGTCTTCGCTGATTTTCCTGTCGGCCGGTTCGTCGACGTTGACGGCGGCGACGGCGCCACTGTCGCTGCGTCCGAGCGCAAAGTTGGCGATGTTGACGCCATGTTTGCCGAGGATCGTGCCGATCTGGCCGATCACGCCGGGCTCGTCCCTGTTGAGGAACAAGATGGTCGTGCCTTGCAACGACGCCTCGAGTGGCACGCCATTGAGCAACACCAGTCGCGGACCGAAGCCAGGGACGACGGTGCCTTCGACGTAACGTTCTCCGGCGCTGGTCTGCAGCTTCAATGAGATCAGGCTGCGGAAGCTGCGGCCTCGCGTGCTGGTCGATTCGGTCAGCTCGATGCCGCGGGCCTTGGCCACGGCGCGCGCATTCACTTCGGTCACCGTATCGTTCAGGATGGCCTGGAACAATCCGACCAGCGCGGCATTGATGATCAAGGGATGCGTGCCGGCGGCCAATTCGCCGTAGTACCGGACGCTCAAGGATTCAATGCGCGCTTCGCCCATTTGCCCGACCAGCGACCCAAGCTGCTTCGCCAGTTCGACGTATGGTTGAATCCGCTGGAACTCCTCCGGCGCGACGGATGGGAAATTGACGGCATTACGAATGACGCCGGTTTTCAAAAAATCGCGCAGCGCTGTTGCCGTTTCGACTCCGACCAATTCCTGGCCTTCTTTCGTCGACGCGGCGATGTGCGGGCTCGCCACCACTTGGGGCAACTGCTGCAGCGTATGGTCGGTGGTCGGTTCGGACGTGAAGACGTCGAGCGCAGCGCCGCCGATCTGGCCGGTGTTGATGGCCTCGACCAGCGCCGGTTCATCGATCAACTCGCCGCGCGCCGTATTGATCAATTTCAGGCCCTTTTTGCACTTCGCGAAGCGCTCGGCGTTGAAGGTGTGACGCGTTTGCGGCGTCGCGGGCATGTGCAGAGATAAGTAGTCAGCGCGCGCGCACAGCTCGTCGAGCGACACCAGCTCGATGCTCAGATCGGCGGCAACGTTGGCGGCGATGAACGGGTCGTGCGCAATCACGGTCATCTCGAAGGCCTGCGCACGGCGCGCGACCTCCTGGCCGATCCGGCCCAATCCGGCAAGGCCAAGCACCTTGCCGCGAACTTCTTCACCCAGAAAGCTTTTCTTGTCCCATTTACCGTGTTTCATCGATGCGTCAGCGGCAGGCAGCTTCCGCGCCAGCGACAGCAACTGCGCCATCGCCAGCTCCGCGACGCTGATGCTGTTGGCGCCGGGTGCGTTCATCACCACGATGCCGCGAGCGCTGG
>DASPNQ010000244.1:0-7028 GCA_035626435.1 Vicinamibacterales bacterium | reverse complement strand
GCGGCACGGCGCCGGCACCGATCGCCAGCAGCGCCACCACTCCGCCGCTGCGCGCATTGGCAATGGAACCGGCGCGGTTTGACGGGCAGACGGTCACGATCACCGGACAATTTCGCGGACGCAACCTGTTCGGCGACCTGCCGGAAGCACCCGCGCAGAACCGCTATCAATTCGTGCTGCGTGCAGGCGACGCCGCGGTATGGGTCATGGGTGTGCAGCCGCGAGGCAAGGGTTTCAATTTTGATCCCGCCAAACGCATCGACAGCGGCCGCTGGGTGAAGGTGCAGGGTGTCGTGCGCACCGCCAAGGGCTTGACCTGGCTGGAGGGCAGCAGCATCGACCTGGCGCCGGCGCCGGAAGAGACCGCCGAAGTCGCGATCGATTTGCCTCCGCCGCCGCCCGTTGAAGTACTGTTCACCGCCCCGGCGGAAGGCGAAGCCGAGGTCGCGCCGACGGAACGCATCCGCATCCAGTTTTCGCGCGATCTCAATCCGGACACGCTCAAGGGCCGCGTCCGTTTCACGCCGCCGGTGGACTTCACGACCAACTACAACCGTGAGAACCGCGCGCTCGAGATTCGACCGAACGACGGTTTCCCGCCGTTCAAGCCAATCACCCTCGAGATTCTCGAAGGCGTGACGGGAACGGACGGCGGCGCGCTCAAGCCGTTCACCCTCACGTTCACGACGCGCGGCTAGGGAATGATCCGGAATCCGTAGCTGACCGTGTCGGTCCTGCCGTCTTTGGTCAGCGACAACTCCAACACGTATTCACCCGCCGCGAGCGGCGCGAGCGCGACGTCGGCAACCGCAAACAGCTGCTTCGACGCCGCGTCGGTTCGTGTGCTGTAGCTCACCACCAGCGGCATCGGCTGACCTTCGCGAGTCAGGACCCGCCCCGTGCCGGCGAACTCCTCGCCCGCCAGCGGCACTTCCATTCGCAGGCGTTCGGTGCGGCGGAACCTCGGATCGGCCGTGGGCACGTACGCAAGTCCGGTGCTTGGACCACGGCGCGACGCCAGCGCGCCGCTCCCCACTTGCAGCCCCTCGGCAGGCACGGTCGCGAACGTCGTCACTTGAATCGGCAGGCGGCCGCCGCGGGCCGTCAGCTCCGCTCGTACCGCATAGCGGCCCGGGGCCAACGGCCGCTCCGCGCCGTTGACAACGATGCTGCGCTGACCGGAGTCGATCGGCACGGTGATGGTTTGCGCGGAACCGGCGCTTGAAGTTCCCGGAGCGCGATCAGGCTCGAAGGTCAGTTTGAGCGTGCCCCCGGACATCCACTCGGCCTGTTTGGCGGTCGCCGCGTCCAGCTCGACGATCGCATGAATGTTGCCGCGGCCGCCCACCGCCTGCACGCGTGCCGGCATGTTGCCGCGCGCCGGGGCAATCGCATCGAGCGCGCGCGTCACCGTTGCCGGCGGGCCAGCTTTCTCACCGGCACGATTGATCGCCGCGCCCGCCGCGCGCGCTTCGGCCTCCGTCGGCGCCAGATAGCCAGGCCGCGACCGCACCTCGACGTCATCGCGCTTCACTTCAACGCGGATGCGCCGGAAACGGCCGTCGAGGCGCTGGTTGGTCGAGTAATACCCAAGCAGGTAGTACGAGCCGACGTCGGCAAACACTTTCCGCATCGCCTTGGAAACATCGGCGGTGTCCAGCACCGCTTCGCCGTCGGTGGCCGAGGCCATGTCACGAAGGTGGTTGTAGCGCTCGCGCAGCCACGCCGCATCGACGGACGGCGGCACATCGAAGTTGGTGGGATCGTCGAAGACCACCAACCCGCGTGCATCGATCGGATAGAAACTGACGTTGGCGCGATTGGCGCGCTGCAGCAGCTGCCGGAACTCGACCTCGTGATCGGCGAACGCCAGCATCGACTGCAAGCGCTCGCAACTGCTTGTCGACCGGAAATCCGAACCGGGATCGAGCGTTTCGGGGCGCCGCAGCCCGCCGGTGCGCGGATCCGTGGTCGGCCTGTCGGTGATCGGCGGCGATTTGGGCGCCAGCCGCTCGTCCGCTCGATAGAGCGGCCAGCCTTCGGTGAAGACCATCACGAACTTGCGCTCCGGGCGCAATGCGTCGAGATGCTCGACCAGCGCCGTCAACGCATCGAGCGTCTGCTGCTCGCGGTACTTCGCGAGCATCGGCGACTTCGAATCCCACCCGCAGCCACGGATCGCGGGATCGCGCGTGTTGAGCGTGTTGTCGCGCCCCTTTTCACCCCAGTGCCAGTGCTGCGTGACGAACTGCTCGATGCTGGTGGTCTTGCGGCTGTAGGTAATGGCGCCCGGCGACATGCCCGGCGTCATCGCGCCAATCAAATCGTCGGCGCCGATCACCTGGTCGAGCGTCTCGATGATCGGCCGGCGCGCGTTGTACGAGCCCGATAGCGAAGTCAGGAACTGATCGAAGAACAGCGTGAACACGCGCGCCGAATCGCCTGTCTCCTGTTGCATGTCGCGCACGTTCGTCGGGTTGATCCGCTGCGATTGCGGAATCGGCCCGCGTGCCTGGATCAGCTCGAAGCTTTCGATCGCCTGGGGCTTGTCGTCCTCAAAGACCGCGAAGTCCGCGGCGGTCAGATCGGTGACCGCCGCGCCATCCTTGGAGACATAGGCATCGACCCTCACCAGGTTGGCGCCGGCGCGGAACCGCGGCAGCGGCTGTTCAGCCTGTGCGAACAGCGTGACCGGAATGGCAAGACCGAGCAGCAGGACGCGTAGTCGCATGGCGTAGATTTCGTGACAGGCGTTGGCAACGCCATCATACCCCGCGCTGCTTTCACCCGGATCGTCCTGAGACGCCGCACAGTTCGGGCGGCGCAGCGACGCACAGGCTGATCTACTTGACGACGGCGACCGGCTCGCGCCGGCGCAACCACTTCCAGATCGATCGCGCGGCGAGGATGATCAGAATGACAATCGTGACGCTGATGCCCAGCGCGATCAGCGGATATTTCAGCGTGATGAAGCTGAGTCCGATGACGAACGCGTCACCCATCAGGCTCAGGATCCAGTTGCTGAAAGGTTCCGGGCTGGTATTGGCCGCGACGCGCGTGCCCGCTTTGGTCGCATGACTGCCCGCCGCGACGACGCCGCCAAGCAACGCGATCAGTCCCTGCGTCGTCGGCGAGGCATCACCGATGGACGCGACGGCGATGACCGCGCCGCCAACCGGTCGAATCAACGTGTGCACCGAATCCCAGAGCGAATCGACCCAGGGAATCTTGTCGGCGACGAATTCGACGACGTAAAGCACGCCGGCGGTGCCGATGATCCACGGATTGTCGAAGACCTTGAACTGGTCGGGGAGCTGCACCCAACCGTAGCGCGACGCGAGTCCCAGGATCGCCACGGTGGCATACAGGTTCACGCCCGCCGCCAGCGAGAACCCCATCGTCCGACCAAGAGTGGCGAGTCCTTCGATCACCGCTGGAACCCCCCAGGTACCCGGCCGCGCCGACGCGATTAACTGCGCCTGAGCGCCTCGATTCTCGTTCGCACGATCTCGATCAATCGATCGCGGTCGTCGAGCGAAAACCCTGTCGTCTCCACGGGCTCGCCGATCTTCACGTCCACCATCACCGGACGGACAAACCAGCTGCCCTTTTGCATTGCCGCGCGGCCGCCGGAGACGGCCACCGGAACAATAGGCGCCTGCGCCTTGATCGCCATGATGAAGCCGCCCTTCTTGAATGGCAAGAGTTCCGCGGTGCGGCTGCGCGTGCCTTCGGGAAATATCAAGAAGGAATTGCCGCCGCGGATCGACTGAGCCGCGCGATCGATCGAGGCCATCGAGGCTTCCTTGCGGTCGCGCTCGACGGGAACGAAGCCGCCGCGCACCATGACCTTGCCCAGGACCGGCAGCTTCTGTAACTCCGCTTTGAAGAGCACGTGCAGCCGGCGATGGAGTGCCTGGAACAGAACCGGGGGATCGACATTGCTCTCGTGGTTCGAGCAGAACACGACCGCGCGATCCTTCGGCACATGATGCCGGCCGCTGACGCGGTAGCGGATTCCCGCGGACGACAGCGCGAGGCCGACGCCGATGTGTCCCAGCGTATAGAGGGTTGGCTTCGCCAACGGCGAGTCGAACGCGCTGATTAACAACCCGATCGGGCCGGCAATCGCGACGTAAATGACAACGACGATGTAGGTGAAGACGGAACGGACGGCGGCGATCAGGTTTGCAAGTGGGGAGTTGCGAGTGGGGAGTCGTGAATCACTCCCCACTCCCGAATCCGAACTCACAACTTTAGGAGGCGCGGGCCTGACGCTGTTTCGCTACGACCGGTGCGGCGGCGCGCGGCGCCGCCTTTGCCGGCGCGGCCTTGGTGGCGGCACGGGCCACCGCGCGCTGGGCGTTGCGGGCCTTGGTCATGAAGCACTTTTCGAGCGCGTCATTGACGCGATCCTCGATCGCCTGCGCGGTCGTCTGCATCACTTCCGAGATCTCAGAGATGATCAGCGACTTGGCGCGATCGAGCATCCGCTTCTCGCGGAACGACAGGCTCTTCGACTTGGCCAGGAACGTGAGGCTCTTCAGCACATCGGCCATGTCGTAAATGGAGCCAGTGCGCATCTTGTCGGAGTTGTCTTTGAACCGGCCCTTCCAGTTCTGATGGTTATCGATCTTGCCGTCGCCAAGCAGTTGGAACAGGCGTTCGACCTCTTCGTCCGTGATCGCCCGTCGCAGGCCGACGTTGTCGACATTGGCGACCGGTACCAACACCGTCGTTTCATTTGACAGGATGCGGAGATGAAAGAAACCGCAGGTCGTTCCAAGAATAGTTTTCTCTTCGACCTTTTCTACGACCCCGAGACCATGATTCGGGTAAATGACCTTGTCACCGATCTTAAATCCCACGTGCCCCTCGTTTCGATCTGGTGGTAATGGCGGGAATGAACTGCGCTATCAGGTCCACTCAGTATAGCCGAGGAAGGGCCGAAAATCAACGAAAACGGCCCGAAAACAGCCATTTTCGGAAATTCTGGGCGGCTGGCTGGCGCCGCCGGTAACCCCTGATTCCGCGCACGGTTAGACCGGATTCGATATGCTCAACGCCATGGTCAGGAGCGTCGTTGGATTGTCACTTTTTGCAACTTTGACCGTCGGTCTCGTCGCCAGTCCAGCTTCGACGAGTCAGAGTCCGAGTGCCACGACCGCGAAGAAGCTGGATGCGCCGCAATTAGCTCCCTACGTGCCCACGCCACAGGATGTGGTCGACCGAATGCTGGCGTTAGCGGAGGTCAAGAAATCGGATTTGGTGGTTGACCTAGGGTGCGGCGACGGACGGATTCCGATTACGGCTGCCAGGAAACACGGCGCGCGCGGCCTAGGAGTCGACATCGACCCGGTGCGAATCGCCGAAGCGAATGCCAACGCCAAAGCCGCCGGCGTCACCCATCTCGTCGAGTTTCGGTTGCAGGACGCAACGCGAACCGACGTCAGCCAGGCAACGGTCGTCACGACCTACCTGCTGTCGGCTTCGAACCTCCGGCTGCGGCCGATCCTGACAAAGCAGATGAAACCGGGGACCCGGCTGGTCGCGCACAACTTCAGTTTTGGCGACTGGACACCCGCCAAAACCGACACATTCCGGGACGCTGAGGGGCGTTCGCGGACGATTTACATGTACGTGGCCGACGGGAAGGTACGTCAGTGAAGGATTTCGAGAAGCTTGGCGTCTTCTACTTAGGCCGCAACGTTGATTCCAGGGCCGCAGAAGGCACAGAACATACCAGTCAAACAGTTTTGTACGACTCGTCAGATCTGGTCACCCACGCTGTCATCGCCGGCATGACCGGCAGCGGGAAGACCGGGCTGGGAATCGGAATCATCGAAGAGGCGGCGATTGATGGCATTCCGGTCATCGCCATCGATCCGAAGGGGGATCTTGGCAATCTCCTCCTGACCTTCCCCAACCTTTCAGCCGCCGACTTTGCGCCGTGGGTCGATGCCGATGAAGCACGGCGCGCCGGTCAGACCAGCGCGGCGTTCGCGGCAGCCGAAGCGGCGCGATGGTCCAAGGGGTTGTCCGAGTGGGGCCAGGATGGCGCGCGCATCGAGCGCCTGCGCAGCGCCGCGGAATTCGCGCTCTACACGCCCGGCAGCGCATCGGGACGGCCGCTGTCGATTGTCAAGTCATTCGCTGCGCCGGATCCGGAAGTAATGAACGATGCCGATCTGCTGCAGGATCGTGTCACCACGGCCGCGACCAGTGTCCTGACGCTCGCCGCTGTCGACGCCGACCCGCGAAGCCGCGAGCACGTCCTGATCGCGACGCTGTTCGGCGACGCGTGGCGCGCCGGAACCAATCTGGACCTGGCCGGCATGATCACGCAGATCCAGCAGCCGCCGCTCACCAGGGTCGGCGTGGTCGATCTCGAGTCGTTCTTTCCATCGAAGCAGCGCTTCGAACTGGCGATGCGTCTCAACCAGGTGCTGGCCTCGCCGGGTTTCAGCGGCTGGCTGCAGGGCGAGCCGCTCGACATCGATCGGCTGCTGTACACCGAAACCGGCAAGCCGCGCATCAGCGTCATCTCGATCGCGCACCTCGACGATCAGGAGCGGATGTTTTTCGTGTCGCTGCTGCTCAACGAAATAGTCGGTGGATGCGCAGCCAGCGCGGCACGTCGAGCCTGCGCGCGGTGATTTACTTCGACGAGATCGTCGGATTCCTGCCGCCGGTCGCCAACCCGCCGTCGAAGGCGCCGTTGCTGACGCTGCTGAAACAGGCTCGCGCCTTCGGCATCGGTGTCGTCGTCGCCACGCAGAACCCCGTCGATCTCGATTACAAGGCGCTGTCGAACGCCGGCACGTGGTTTCTCGGCAAGCTGCAGACGGAGCGCGACAAGGCGCGCGTGCTCGACGGGCTCGAAGGACTGACGGCGGCAATGGACCGGGCCGACCTCGATCGCGTGCTGTCCCGCCTGCGTTCGCGCGTCTTCCTGCTGCACAACGTCCACGCGCGCGCGCCGATCATCTTCGAGACGCGCTGGACCATGTCGTACCTGCGCGGACCGA
>DASPNQ010000243.1:0-27701 GCA_035626435.1 Vicinamibacterales bacterium | reverse complement strand
CCCGGGAGGCATCGTCGGTGGGGTGGTGGGTGGCGTGCCCGACGCGCCGCCGCCGCCGCCGCCCCCGCCGCCGCCCCCCGCGCCGGTGCGCGTCGGCGGCAACATCAAGCCGCCGCAGAAAACGCGCGACGTTCGTCCCGTCTACCCGCCGATCGCGCAGTCGGCGCGCGTGCAGGGCATCGTCATCATCGAGGCCACCATCGGCCCCGACGGCGCGGTGAAAGACGCAAAGGTCCTGCGCTCGATCCCGCTGCTCGATCAGGCGGCGCTCGACGCAGTGCGTCAATGGCAGTTCACCCCGACCTTGCTGAACGGCGTTCCGGTGCCGGTCATCATGACGGTCACGGTGCAGTTCACGTTGCAGTAACGGTGTGAGAGGGCCCGCAGCCTGGCGGGCCAACGTTTACTTTTGGAGGAATGCGATGGAAGGTCGGAAGATTCAGTTCGGTCGGGTAGCCAGCGCCGCGTTTGCGATTCTGTTGCTCAGCACGCCTGCGTTCGCGCAGGAGGGCGGCGGATTAGACCTCGTCGACATGTTCGAGCAGATGGGCCCCGCGGCATGGGCCGTCGCCGTCATCCTGTTCATCATGTCGTTCTGGTCGGTCGGTGTCGCCATTGAGCGCTTCTACACTTACAGCCAGGCCACCAAGCAGTCGAAGATGTACGCCCCCCTCGTGGCCAAGCACCTCAAGGAAGGCCGTCTGAAGGAAGCGATCGCGCTGTCGTCGGCGAAGGAGTACCGCTACAGCCACCTTGCGAAGGTCGTGCTCGCCGGCCTGCAGGAATACCAGTTCCAGCAGGAAAGCGGCGCCAACCTCTCCCGTGAAGACCTGCTCGACACCGTCCGCCGCTCGATTCAGCGCGCCACCGCGCTCACCTCGAACGACCTGAAGAAGGGCGTCTCGGGCCTGGCGACCATCGGCGCCACCGCGCCGTTCGTCGGCCTGCTCGGCACCGTGGTCGGCGTCATCAACGCGTTCGTCGGTATCGCGTCGTCGGGCTCGGGTGGCATCGGCGCCGTGTCTGCCGGTATCGCCGAGGCGCTCGTCGAGACGGCACTTGGTCTGTTCGTCGCGATTCCGGCGGTGTGGTTCTACAACTACCTGTCGGGCAAGCTCGAGTTCTTCAACGTCGAGATGGATAACTCGTCGTCGGAAATGGTCGACTACTTTATCAAGAAGACGGCCTAGGGAAATCTGGTAAGTTGGTGATCTGGTGATCTCGAGATCGATCGAACGATCTCGAGATCGTCGCTCAGACGATCGAGCGCGGGATCACGAGGTCGGCGGATCGCGAGATTGAAGGAGTAAGTCATATGTCAATGGATGTCGGCGGCTCCAAAGGCGGAGTCAAATCGGACATCAACGTCACGCCCCTGGTCGACGTCATGCTGGTGCTGCTGATCATCATGATGATCGTCGCGCCGCTGCTGCAAAAGGGCGCCGACGTCAAGCTTCCGCTCGCGGCCAACACCGCGGAAAAGCCGGAGACGCAGGACCAGACGGTGGTGGCGGTCGACAAGACCGATCGTTATTTCGTCAACGGCCTGCCGGTCCGGAAAGAGGAGCTGCGGCAGAAGGTCGAAGAGATCCTCGAGAACAAGAAGGAGCGCATCATCCTGATCAAGGCTGACGAGGATGCGCGCTACTCCGCCGTGATGGACGCGATGGACGAACTGCGCGCCAGCGGCATCGAGGACATGGGCCTGATTACCGATCCGAAGAACCGTCAGGGATTGCTGGGCGGCGGGGGAGGCAAGTAATGGCTCACGCACACATGCACCACGGCGCCGACCGCGTCGTCACTGCCAAGAAGCTTGAAGTGTCGGCGGACATGAACATCACGCCGATGATCGACGTGCTGCTCGTGCTGCTGGTGATCTTCATGGCCGCCCTGCCGCTGTCGCAGCGCGGACTTGACGTCAACCTGCCGGCCGAAACCAAGACCGCGCAACAGACGCAGGTCGACGTTTCGCAGATCGTCATCGAGTACACCGCGGATCGCAAGCTGTCGATCAACAAGTCGGACACCACGGTCGGCGAGCTCGAGGATCGGCTGCGCAAGATCTACGAGGAGCGCAAGGACAAGACCTTGTTCATCGCCGCGGACGGCGGGCTGCGTTACGGAGACATCGTCGAAGTGATTGACGCCGCCAAGGGCGCGGGCGTCGAGAAGGTCGGCATCATCACCGAAGGCATGCGCCGCGCTGCCGCGCAACCGGGACGCGTCGGCGGCAACTAAGCCGCCGCTGACATCGATTCAACGCAAAAGGCCGCTCGGACCGAGCGGCCTTTTTGTTTTCAGCGGGAGCTTGGCTTGGCCGCCGCGACGGCGCCGACCTCCTTCAACTCCGGCAGCGTTGGATCGGCGCGCTTCCAGACATCCCTGAGCTCGCCGTAGGCGCGCTGTGCGGTTCCGGGGTCTTTGGCCGCTGTCGCCGCGCGAGCCAGGCCGAGGAGCGACAGCGCCCGCCTCGGCGTGCGCTTCAGCGATAGTTCGAACGCTTCCATCGCTTCGCGCGGGCGGCGCAGGTCCATCAGCATCTCGCCAACCTGTTCGTTGACCGGCTTGACCGGGACGGGTGGGCCGAATTCGAACGGCAGGCCAGCCTCGACGACGGCAGCCTGGCGAGCGAGCACGAGCGCTTCCTCGCGGCGGCCCTCGGCAAACAGAATCGCCGCCTCGAGCTGCTGCGCCATCACCTGCGCAATCCTCTTGTCGCCGCCCGCGCCAGCGGCCGGTAGTCCCGTCGCGGCGTGGTGACCCTGCGGTTGCCCCGGAGGGTTCGCCGCGGGTGCCGGCGTGATCGGCGTGACGCCCGGAGGATTGACGGCGCGTGGCCCTGGCAGGGGCTTCACCGTGGGAATCGCCGGTCTGCCGGTGGTGGATGAGGGGCTGCGCACCGGAGCGAGATTGACCGGCGCTTCCGCCATCAGCGCGGCCATCTGCGCCATCGCGTTAGCAGCCGCGCCGCGGTTGCCCGATCGGAGCCCGGCAAAACCAATCGCAAACAGGTCGGCGATCGCCGCGTCCTTCGGCAGGTTCCGGGCATCGACCGGCGCTTTCGCTTCGCCCCATTTGCGCGATTCGATCAGCCAGGCGGCGCGCGCAAGGGCAAGGTGGCTGCGGGTCCTGACGGAGCCGCTTTCTTTCGCAGCCGCGTCGATCTGCGCCAGCACGTTGCGCGCGTCGTCATGCCGGCCCTGCTGTGCATAGGTGTAGACCAGCCACAACAAAGCGTGAAAGCCGCGCTCATCGACATCGAGCTTCCTGGCTTCGCGGCGGGCATCGGCGGCCTTGACGGAGCGCTCGTTCAAAGCGGCGGATTCATCCCACATCCCCATTGCGACGTAGATGTGTGACGGCATATGCAGGGCATGCGCTGCCGCGGGAGCGATCTTCGAGTACGCGTCGGCGTAGCGCAGTCCGAGCGGCGCATGAACGGGATCGTCGTAGGCATGAATCAGGTAATGGACCGCGCCAGGATGCTGCGGATTACGTGAATAGACCTGCTCCGCCACCGCGGCGGCGCGCATGTAGGTGGCGGCGTCACGGCCGCCGTGACTGGTGCCCAGGATGGCGAGCGCGTAGAAGGCCTTGACCTCGTCGTCTGAGGGATACCTCTCGGCCATGCGCTTCATCGCGTCCGCGTAGGCCAGATCGCGCGCCGGTTTTTCGCCACTGCCGAACAGGCGCTCGACGGCCGCGAGCCAGTCCTTTTCCTTCTCCGTCGGCGCCCTGGCGCGTCGCGCATCCGGAGTCGGCGCGAGTTTCGCGAGCGCGGCGAGTGCGAGGTCCGGAGACGTGCGCTGCCACACCGGATGGTTGTGGGTCATGGCCTCGCCCCAATACGCCATTGCAAAGCCTGGCTCGACACGCTGCGCCTCGACGAACGCTTCGCGCGCGTCGTCATATTCGAAGCTATGCAGCAACAGCACGCCTTTGACGAAGTGCGCCTGCGCCGCAGGGGAAGCCGAAGTCGGAAAATCAATCACGCCCAGTTCCTGGGCGGATATCGGGAACGACACGACCAGCGCGAGGACGACGGCGAGAGCGCGTAGCTGCATCTGAAAATATTAGCCGTACAAGACAACGGGCGGGTCGATTTCGACCCGCCCGTTGCGGTTGTGACTGCCTGACTGCCTGTCAGGCCTGTCTGCCTGTCCGCCTGTCCGCGTGTCTGCCTGTCCGCCTGTCTGCCTGTCTGCCTGTCTGCCTGTCTGCCTGTATTAATTAAACGAATACCGGAAGCTCAGCATGAACTGGTAGACGTCGGAATTGCCGACCGTTGATTCATAGGAATTACGAATCAACTGATTGTTCAGCACCTGCATGCGATAGGTGAGGCGGCCCTGTGCGTCGACGGACGGCGACGTCAGGATGTTGTTGCGAATCACGCGCTGTGAGACGCCCCAGTCCGAATTCAGCATGTTGCCGAAGTTCTGCACGTCGATGCGGATCTGGCCCGCATTGCGGCGGCCCTTGACGTTCTTGAACACATCCTGCGACACGCTGAAGTCGAGCCGATGCACGAGCGGCAGGAACACGGCGCCCCGCTGCGCGTATTGGCCGCGATGCGACCTCAGGTACTTGTCCTGATTGATATAGGCCTCGAATGCCTCGGCCTGCTGTTCGGCGGTAAAGGTGACGCCGCCGGTGGTGAACGTCTGGAAGTTCATCTCCGAACGATCGCGCGGGATGTAGATGAGATCGTTGGTCGAGCCGCCGTCGCCGTTGGCGTCGGCCGCGAACACGTAGCTGGTGTTGCCAATGGTACGCGATTCCCAGAAGCCCGCGACGGTGGTCGCGCCGAAGCCGAAGTACTGCTTCGTGTAGGACAGCTGGGTAAAGAAGCGGTGCCCCGGCGATGAGCTCGAGTAACCGAGACCCGGCAGGTTGGGATCGGCCGGCGTTGGATTGCTGTTCCACGACGCGTTGGCGGTGGAGCCCGGATCGATGGTGTTCTTGGCCTCGCCGTAGCTGTAGGCGGTCTTGAAGGTAATGCCGCGGAACATGGGCTTCGATGCCGAGAAGGCGATGTTCCAGTTCCGGCCGATGTCCTGGTTCTTCATCACGATCGCGGCCGTGACCTGATTACCCGGCGCGTTGTTGATGCGGTTGTTGGTCCAGCGCGGCCGGTTGTCGGGACCGACGTAGGCGGTCTGCGGCGCCGGCAGGTTGGCGTTGATGTAGTAGATGCCGTTGACGTCGCGGTTGTAGATGAATTCGGCGGTGCCGGTGATGCCGAGCGGCAGGCGCCGGTCAACGGCGATGTTGGAACGCCAGACTTGCGGGAAACGGAAGTCGGCGTCGGTGACGTTCAATTCGTAGCTGGCGGCCGGCTGGCCGGTCGGCGCGGGCTTGTAGCGGTCGACGTTGGTCGAGAACGGCTTGGTGGTCGTTGCCGTCTCGACCAGGCTGCCCTGCAGCATGCCGGTGTTGCCCAGCTGATTCGAGATCCACACATACAACGGCTGGCCGGTGAAGACGCCGGTGCCACCGCGGATCTGCGTGCGTTGATCACCGTTGAGGTCGTAATTGAAGCCGAAGCGGGGCGACCACAGAATGTTGGCGCCGGGCATCTTGCCGCTGTCGTACTGCACCGGCTGGCCGTTTTCGTCACGGAACGTCAACGCATTCGCGTTCGGGTTGTTGTAGGCGGTGTTTTCGAACACCGGCACGTCGAAGCGCAATCCCGCGGTGATGCTCAAGTTCGTGCGGGGACGCCAGACATCCTGGGCATACGCGCCGCCGTAAAGTGACTTCAGCGGCTGCGTCGGCTTGTCGAGGCCCGGCAGGTTCATGTAGCGGACCTGATACCGCGACGTCACCGCCGACGTCGTGCGATTCGGGTTCGCCACCGTCGCCATGGCGTCGGCATAGAAGTCGCTCAGGCTGTTATAGACCCACGCCCCCTGCTTGCAGCAGTTGAAGAAGACGTTGTTCGACTGATAGCGCTCGATGCGGCCGCCAAACGTGAATTCGTGCTTGGCCCCGAACTTCACGAGGTCGTCCTTGACTTCCCACGACTTGTAGACCAGCTCGTTGTTCGGCGTAAACGGCTCGCTGCCAAAGGAGATGTAGGCGGTGCCGCCCTGCAGGATGTCGACGAACGGGAACAGCACGTCGCTTTGCGGCCGGCCTTCGTCGCTCGCCGAGTAGGTGACGCGCAAGGTGTTGGCCATCGTGCTGCGCAGCACCGAGTTCAGCTCGCCGGTCGCCGTCTTGCGGTTTTCGAGGATCTGGTAATTCGAGTTCTGGTAGCCCATGTGGTCGGTCGCGACCTGGCGGCGGCCGATGCCGGCGGACGTCGAACCCGACAGGATGTTGTCGGAGCTCGAATCGAGCTGCACGTAGTTGAAGAAGAATTTGTTGTTGTTGTTGACGTTCAGGTCGCTGCGCAGCATGTAGCGCTTCTGCGGCGTGTTATCGGTCGGCGGGTCGAATGGGCCGGTGTCGTAATTGAAGTTGGTCTTCAGGAAGCTGCTGAGATTCTGCAGATCCGACGCCAGGACGCGGGTGACGTTGCCGCCGACGGGCTCGCCGCCGTTGTTGGCGCGGAAGGTCAGCAGCGGGCGCGCGTCCTCTTCGTTTTCGAAGTTGCCGAACACGAAAAAGCGATTTTTGACGATCGGAGCGCCGGCCCACACGCCGGTCTGCTTGGTGTTGAACGTGCCGGGGTTGTAGGTGAGGCCGCGGGCTTCCGTGCCGACGAAGTCTTCATTGCGGAACCGGTAGTAGACCGAACCACGCACGGAGTTGGTGCCGCTGCGCGTCACGGTGTCGACCGCGGCGCCGACGAAGTTGCCCTGACGCACGTCATAGGGCGCGATGCTGACCTGCACCTGTTCGATCGCTTCGAGCGAAATCGGCGCGACGCCGGTACGATCGCCAGGCTGGCCGCCGAGGCCGAACGAGTTGTTGAACGCCGCGCCGTTGACAGTCATGTTGTTCATGCGGTTGTCGGCGCCGCCGAACGAGTTGGTGCCGGAGGTCTGGGGCGTGAGGCGCGTGAAGTCGCTGATCAAACCGCGCACCGTGGGGAGCGTCGCCAGCGTCTCGCGGTTGACCGCGGTCGCGGCGCCGGTGCGGCTCGAGCTGAAGACCGTGTCGGACTGCGCGGTCACCGTCACGGTTTCGGTCACCGAGATCTGCTTGACGTTGAACGTCAGGTCGGTCGCGACGCCGAGATTGATCTCGACATTTTCGTGCGTCTCGGGCGCGAAGGCCGCCGTGCCTGTTCCGGTGAACGCAACGGTCACCGAATACGGGCCGCCGACGCGCATGTTGAGAATGACGAAACGGCCATCCGCGCGCGTGGTGGTTTCGTAGGTCGTGCCGGACGGCAGGTGAATCGCGATGACGCTCGCGCCGGCGACGGCTTCCTGGGCCGCGTTCTGGACTTTGCCGCTAAGCGAACCGGTCGTGACCTGCGCGGTCGCACCGACCGCGAACGTACACACCGTGACGACAGACAAGACAACTCGGATCAACATCTTCATTTATGGAACTCCTGGACGAGTCAGAAATTATCACGCGCCCGCGACGTGCAAGTAAAAGAAAAAACGGGCCGGTCCGCGAATCGCGTAACCGGCCCGTTTTCAATGCTTTGGTCGATCGCCCGACCGTCGCAAACCCCGGCAATTACGCCGCGTTCTTGGCCTTTCTCATCGCGTTGGCCTTGTCTGAGAGCTCCGTGCCTTCGCGAATCAGCCGCTGCTGCACGGCGGGATCCTTTTCGATCAGCGCCTGAGTGCGCAGCAACAAACCCTTGTAGGTCATCGCCTCGACGTAATCGCCCTTCAGCGACAGCGCCTTGTCCGCGGCTGCGAGACCATCCTGGATGATCTGCATTTTCTCCTTGTCGGAGAGACGGAAGTCGCGCGAGGCCTTGTCCCAGCTGTAGGTCGCAAGCCGGTAGTGCGCCTCGGGGTTGTTGGGCTCGAGCTCGATGTTCTTGCGAATGTTTTCGATCAGCTTGTCGTAATCACCCTGGCGGTTGTAGTAGCCGGCGACGGTGAGGTAGACCGTCGGATCGTTCGGCTTCGCATCGCGGCCCTTGAGATAGGTTTCCTCGGCGAGCTGGTACTCACCCGAGTCCTCGTAAATCTTCGCCAGCTGGAAGTAGTTGGTCGGCTCGTTGGGCGCGAGCTCGATCATGCGTCGCACGACCGGCTCGGCCTGCGTCGGATCGGCCAGCTTGTCGGGGCCGTAGGCCGCGACCAGGAATTCGAGGGCGAGCGAGCGTTTCGGCTGCGACTCTTCCGTCAATTTCTCGCTCGCGAGCTTGTAGTTTTCGATAGCCTTCGTCAGCAGCGCGTCGTTGGCCGGCTCGCCCTTTCGAGCTGGACGATACATGTTGTCGTAGGAGTTACCGAGGTAAAAATAGATGGCCGGGCACCACTCGCACGCGGTGTCGTTGGCCGTCAGCTGGGCGGCCTCTTCATACTTCTGTGCGGCAACGCGCCAGTCACTGGCGGCGTACGCCTTGTTGCCGTCCTTGAACGCCTTCATGGCGCGGACCTGATTCAGATATCCGCAACCGGCCAGCGTGACGCTCAGCCCGATAAACAGCGCCAAATACGCTGCCGAAGACCGCATTTTCATCATTCCCCCTGTGTAGTACCCGTTCAAGAGCCCTCCGCCTTCGCCCAAGTCTACGGCGAGGCAGGTCCGCCCCCAAGCTTCGGAGACGGGCGTCCACCGTCGCCAAGCGGCTTCGGCAGGACTGGCAAGCTGCAGAGTATATCTGTCTCGCGGAAGCCCTCGCAAGCTGCCCGCGCCCGCCAGAATGGTCCCTGCATGTTAGACACCGATCACAGGGTTTTGGGCGACAAACCGATAAGGACAGGCAGACAGGCAGTCAGGCAGACAGGCAGACAGGCCGACAGCATCAGACACCTGGACCGCCGACGATAGACTGTGAACAGAAGCTGTGCACTGAGGCTGTGGACTGGAACTGGAACTGTTAACTGGAACTGTGAACTGGAACTGTGAACTGGAACTGTGAACTGACGACCGTAGACTGCAGACTTTCGGGATGATCAGATTCGAGGATTTGCTGGAAAAAGTCCGTGGCTATAGCCCGGACGCCGATCTCGAACTGCTCCGCAAGGCGTATGTGTTCTCTGCGCTGGAGCACAAGGGACAGATCCGCCACTCCGGCGAGCCCTATCTCGTGCATCCGCTGGAGGTCGCCGACATTCTCGCCGACATGAAGCTGGACGCGGTGTGCATCGCCGCCGGGTTGCTTCATGACGTCGTCGAGGACACGCTGACCACACCCGAAAAAATCCGCGCCCTGTTCGGCGAGGACGTCGCCCACATCGTCGAAGGCGTCACGAAGATCGGCGCGATTCCGTTTTCATCGAGCGAAGAGCGGCAGGCGGAGAACTTTCGCAAGATGCTGCTGGCGATGGTCGACGACATCCGCGTGATCCTCGTCAAGCTGGCCGATCGCCTGCACAACATGCGCACGCTCCAGCACATGGCCGACGACAAGCGGGTGCGCATCGCCCAGGAGACGCTCGACATCTACGCGCCGATCGCCAACCGGCTCGGCATGAGCCGCATCAAGAACGAGCTCGAAGAGCTGTCGTTCCGCTATCTCGAGCCGTCCGCCTATCAATCGTTGCGAAGCCGTGTCGAGGCCAAGCGGCGGGCGATGGAAGGCATGATCGAGGAGCTGACCGCCGAGATTCGCAATAAATTGAGCGACGCACAAGTGCCGGTGATCGCGATCGACGGCCGCGTCAAACGTCTCTACAGCATCTGGCTGAAGCTCAAAGCGCAGAAAATCGATCTCGAGCAGGTCTACGACTTCGTCGCGCTGCGCGTGGTCACGCCGTCGGTGAAGGACTGTTACGCCGCGCTCGGCATCATCCACCAGACGTGGTCGCCGGTGCCCGGCCGCATCAAGGATTTCATCGCGATGCCGCGGCCGAACGGCTACCAGTCCCTGCACACCTCGGTGATCAGCGATCGCGGCTTCCCGTTCGAAGTCCAGATTCGCACCGAGGAGATGCACCGCCTGGCCGAGGAAGGCATCGCCGCGCACTGGAAGTACAAAGAGGGGCGCGTCGGCGCGCAACGCGACGAGCAGTACTTCCAGTGGCTGCGTCAGCTGCTCGAATGGCAGCAGGAAGTGCGCGACCCGCAGGAATTTCTGTCGAACCTGAAGATCGATCTCTATCCGGAAGAGGTCTACACCTTCACGCCGAGAGGCACCGTCAAGGTTCTGCCGAAGGGCGCCACCGCGATCGACTTTGCCTACGCGATCCATACCGACGTCGGCCATCAGTGCGTCGGCGCCCGCGTCAACGGCCGCATGGTGCCGTTACGCACGCGCCTGAAGAACGGCGACATCGTCGAGATCATCCGCAACGCCGCGCACAAGCCAAGCCGGGACTGGTTGAACTTTGCCGTCACCTCGCGCGCACGCAACAAGATCAAGCATCTGATTCAAGTCGAGGAGAAGGAGCGCGCTGTTGAGCTGGGCAAGCGCGTTTTCGAAAAGGAAGCACGCCGCTTCGGGCTGAACGGGACCAAGCTGCTCGAAGGCGACATCGCGAAAGTACTCGCGGAATTTGCGACGCCCAAACCGGATGATCTGCTCGCGCAGATCGGCTACGGCAAGGTCTCACCGCGCCTGGTCCTCGACAAGATCGTGCCGCACGATCAGCTGAAAGAGCAGGCGCCCGAACATCCCGTCGTCTCGGCGGTGAAGCGTGTGTTGCGCCCCGGCTCGGAGCCGGATCGCATCAAGGTGCGCGGCGCCGACGATGTCATGGTGTTTCGCGCGAAATGCTGCAACCCGATTCGTGGCGAGAAGATCGTCGGCTACATCACGCGTGGCAAGGGTGTGTCGGTGCACTCCGCAAGCTGCAGCAACGTCGTCAACCTGATGTACGACCCCGAGCGGCGAATCGACGTCGAGTGGGACAAGGGCAGCGACATCCAGCCCTACACGGTGCGGCTGGCGATCGAAGTCGAGGACCGGAAAGGCATGCTCGCGCAGCTCAGTCAACGCATCGCCGATATCAACACCAACATCACCAACGTCGAGGCGCGCACCGGTGATCAGCGCGGCCGCATCGACGTCACGGTCGAGATCAAGGATGTCAAGCACCTCGAGCAGGTGATCAAGTCCGTACGGGGCGTGGAGGGTGTATTGAACGTCGAGCGGAAAGCCGACGTCAGAGAACCGCGATGACGTCGATTTCGACGCGCACGTCTCTGGGCAGCCTGACGACCTGCACCGTCGACCGCGCCGGAAACGGCGCCGCGAAGTAGGTCGCGTAGACCTCGTTCATCGCGGCGAACTCAGCGAGATCGATCATGTAAACCGTCGTGCGGACGACGTGACGAAAGTCCGCGCCGGCGGCGTCGAGCAACGACTTGATGTTCTCCATCACGCGCGTCGTCTGTTCGACGATGCCGCCGGCCACCAGTTGGCCGCTGAGCGGATCCAGCGGAATCGAGCCGGACAGGAACACCATGTTCCCGACCTTGACGGCCTGCGAATACGGCCCGATGGCTGCCGGCGCACCCGCCGCCGTTACCAGCTGCTTCACGCGGCCTTGGTGACCTTGTTCGAGCGGATGCAGCGCGTGCACACCTTGACGCGCTTGGTAGCGCCATTGACCAGGGCGCGAACCATTTGCAGGTTCGGCTCGAAGCGGCGCGGACGCACGTTGTGGGCGTGGGACACCCGGCGGCCGACCACCGGACCCTTGCCGCAGATTTCACAGCGCATTGCCATAACCAAATACTCCTAGATAGCGGAAACGGTCGATTTTAGCACGAACTCCACGTCGGCCGGGTCAGACCTGAATGATGCGCGAGGATTCCGGCACCAGCGGCTGGCGGCCAAATACGCGGGCCAGAAGCTCGATATAGCTCGTCTCGCCTGCTGGGATCGGGCCGCCTTCATGCCTCGCGCCGCGCTCCATGCCGCGTAAGACGATGGCGACCTCGCGCTCGGCCCGTGAACCGCCGCCCTTGGTGACTTCGTCGATGACGGGTTTCAACACGCGGCGAAGCCCCTCCGCCGGAGCCGACGCGGTGGCTTCTTCGAAAATCAGCCCCTTGCTTGCCGTCTCGAGAGAGCTCGCCAGGGCTCCCGTGGCCAACGCGACGTCGGCATCGGTGAGACGAGACAGACCATCGGGTTTATAGGCAACGACCATCGACTGCAGGACGAAAAACAGTTGCAGCTGCTGCTCGGACAGCTTGCCGGTTGTCGCCATCAGCAACGCGACATCCCGGTCGAGTTGTTTTCTGACGACCGCAGCAGGGTGTTTTTGTGCCGTCTCGAGGTAGTGGCAATCCGCGGGGCACGCGACCTCGACCAGCCGCTTGGTGGCGCAACAGACGGAGCAAATCTCTTCGTTGCGAGCCGGGCACGCGCGCTTGGTGGGGCGTTTTTGACACAGCGGGCAAGCCATCGTGTGCACTTTATTCGATTTGTGCGAGTCGCCGGCCCGACCCCGGCCGTTTGTCTAGCGTAGGTCCTCGGTCGTTGCCCCGATAGTGCTTAGTCGGGGTGTAATTCTTGCCACAGTCTGAGGGTGTGTGCTACCGTTCCCCGGTTTGCGGGTGTCTCCGATTTGCGACAGTAAGGGGGCGAACCCAAACCGTCTCTGCGGCGTCTAACTGGGCAAGTGAACGGTGTTCGGACCGCAGGAACGAGCACGACAAGGACAAAGTTAAGTCCTTGGTAATAAACGCGATAGATGTGGAAGACCGGGGCCGTCAGGACCGCCGCATTGGTGGGGTCTGGCACCAGCAACAACCCGGTTTTGTTTCCCCCGTCCTTCATTTCTAGCGCTCATAACCGTCGTTGGTCTTGCAGGTTTGGTCATTTATATAGGCATCGCTCTTGCTTTAGGGAAGGCGCAAGGGTGACGGCAATCATAAGCTTCTCACCGCCCAGGCGCGGAAAGCCGGCCGGGGGACGGGTGAAGAAGACAGAAGGAGCGGCTGAAGTCATGGCGGCCAAAGGGAAGAAGAGAGACGTTGCAGTAGCCGAAGCGCCGACGGGCGCGCGGTACGAGGAATTGAAGCGGATGCTGGTCGAGCGTCAGCGCGAAATTCTGCACGAAGTGCAGGGCAAGATTCGCGACGTGCGCGCCGAGGCGTCCGACAAGGACCACGAGGTCCTCGATCCGGGTGAGACTTCGGAAGTCGACATCCAGGAAGACATCGAGTTCGCGCTGATCCAGATGAAAGCGGAGACGCTGAACAAGATCAACGAAGCGCTGGCCCGACTCGACGAAGGCACCTATGGGTTCTGCTTCGAGTGCGGCGACGAAATCGCCCAACCGCGTCTGCGCGCGTTGCCGTTCGCGGTGCGCTGCAAGGATTGCGAAGAGGCGCGTGAAATGGCCCAGCAGCGCGAGCGGATTCAGGCGCGCCGTGGTTCGGCCACGCTCGGCTTCGATATGCGCGGGTAGTCACCCGGCGTCCTAGATTTCATGGGCTCCGCCGGCGGCGGGGCCCCATGAAACACCCCGCCTCCGGCTCACTCTAATAAGTACAAGGCGGCCCCAGGAGGGCCGGCTAACGTGAGCGATCAAAATCCCCAATTCGACCCCAGCGCACCGGAGACACCTTCGTTCCGCGTGCCGCCAGAAATGCCGGTGCTGCCGCTGCGCGATACCGTGCTGTTCCCGCAGGCATTCATGCCGCTGGCGGTGGCGCGCGAGAGCTCGGTGCGGTTGATCGACGAGGCGGTCGCGAGCGGTCAGACCATTGCCGTGTTCGCGCAACGCGAGGCCGGTGAAGACGAGCCGACGCAAGCCGACCTGCATCCAATCGGCACCGCCAGCCAGATTCACAAGATGTTCAAGTTGCCCGACGGCAGCCTGCGCATCATCGTGCAGGGGCTCGCGCGCGTACGTCTCGACGAGATCACCGCCAATCGCCCGTACCTGCGCGGCCGCGTCAGCGAAGCCCCCGAAGTGCTCAAGGACGACGATCGCCTCGAGATCGACGCGCTGCAGCGCAACATCAAGGCCAACTTCCAGCAGATCGTCTCGCTGTCGCCCTTGATGTCCGACGACCTGCAGGCGCTGGCCTCGAACATCAGCGATCCGGCACGGCTCGCGGATTTCATCGCCTCGGGGCTTGGCACGATTGGCACCGAAACCAAACAGGAAGTCCTGGCCACGCTCGACGTCCGCGCGCGGCTCGACCTGCTCAACCGGCTGCTGATCAAGGAGCTCGAAGTGCTCGAGCTCGGCTCGAAGATCCAGAGCCAGGTGCAGTCCGAGGTCGGCAAGAACCAGCGCGACTACTTCCTGCGCGAGCAACTCAAGGCCATCCAAAAGGAACTTGGCGAAGGCGACGATCAGACGCGCGAAATCGAAGAGCTGCGCACCAAGCTCGAGGCCGTCGGCCTGCCGGAAGCCGTCAAGAAGGAAGCGCTACGCGAGCTCGATCGCCTGTCGAAGATGCCACCCGCCGCGGCTGAATATACCGTCGCGCGCACTTATCTCGACTGGATCGTCGCGCTGCCGTGGTCCAAGAAGACGGACGAGGTGATCGACCTCAAGAAGACGAAGTCGATCATGGATGCCGAGCACTCCGGCCTTGAAAAGGCCAAGGACCGCATCCTCGAATACCTCGCCGTGCGCAAGTTGAACCCGGGCATGAAGGGACCGATCCTGTGCTTCGCCGGCCCTCCGGGCGTCGGCAAGACCTCGCTGGCGCGCTCGATCGCGCAGTCGCTCGGCCGCAAGTTCGTGCGCATCTCGCTCGGGGGCGTCCGCGACGAGGCCGAGATCCGTGGCCATCGCCGCACCTATATTGGCGCGCTGCCCGGCCAGATCATCCAGGGCCTGCGGCGGGCCGAATCGAAGAACCCGGTCTTCATCCTCGATGAAATCGACAAGCTCGGCTCCGATTTCCGCGGCGACCCATCGTCCGCGCTGCTCGAGGTGCTCGATCCGGAACAGAATTCGACGTTTCGCGATCACTATCTTGACGTGCCGTTCGACCTGAGCGAGGTGCTCTTCATCACGACGGCCAACGTGCTCGATACGATTCCGCCGGCGCTCCGCGACCGCATGGAAGTGCTGGAGCTGCCCGGCTACACGGAAGAAGAAAAGCTCGCGATCGCCCGCGATCACCTGGTCGCCAAACAGGTGCAGAACCACGGCCTGAACAAGTCGCAGGTGACTTTCACCGAACAGGGACTGCGTACCATCATCCGCGGTTACACGCGCGAAGCGGGCGTTCGTAACCTCGAACGCGAAATCGGCGCGATCTGCCGCAAGATTGCGAGGCGCCGCGCCGAAGGCGAGGACGACAAGGTCAAAGTCACTCCCGAATTCGTGCACGAGCTGCTCGGGGCGCCGCGGTTCATGGATGAAGAAGTCAAGGACCGCACGCGGCATCCCGGTGTCGCGACCGGAATGGCGTGGACGCCGGTTGGCGGCGACGTGCTGTTCGTGGAAGCGACCCGGATGGCCGGCAACGGCTCGCTGACGCTGACCGGTCAGCTCGGCGACGTGATGAAGGAATCCGCTCGCGCGGCGCTGTCCTGGGTCCGCGCCCACGCCACCGAATGGCAGATAGATCCGGAGTTCTTCAAGAACTCCGAGTTGCACGTGCACGTGCCGTCGGGCGCAATTCCGAAAGACGGTCCGTCCGCCGGCGTCACGATGGTCACCGCGATGGTTTCGGAGCTGACGCGCCGCTCGGTGCGCAGCGACGTGTCGATGACCGGCGAGATCACGCTGCAAGGCAAGGTGCTGCCGGTCGGCGGCATCAAGGAAAAGGTGCTCGCGGCCAAGCGCGCCGGCATCAAGGAAGTGATCCTGCCGAAGCAGAACGAAAAGAACGTCAAGGAAGACCTCGGCGACGAGCTGATGAAGGGACTGACGATCCACCTCGTCAGCACCATCGACGAAGTGCTGCTGCTCGCGCTCGTCCACGAGAACGATCGGCCGGGGCGGCGCACCGGCGAGAAGTCGAAGAACAAGTCCTCGCACGCCACGCGCCCGGCACCCCGCGCGCGTTAGCGCGCGGACCGCAGCAACGCCAATCCGGCGAGCGTCTTCAAGTCGACGATCTCTCCGGATTGGACCAGCGCGTCTGCATCGTCGAGCGTAAAGGTCTTCGGCTCGATCTCCTCGTCGTCATCCTTGCGGGCGGTGGAATCCGGCGCCGGCGGCCGCAGGTCTTCGCAACGGTAGTAGATCATTTCCTCGTCACAGAACCCCGGGGTTGGATAGTAGCCGCGCAGCCGCGTCACTCTGGCCGGCGCGAGTCCGATTTCTTCCTCGCATTCACGGGCGGCGGCCTCGTCGGGATCTTCATCGGGCTTGAGACTGCCCGCCGGCAATTCCCAGATCCACCGGTCGATGGTGTAGCGATACTGCCGGATCAAGATGATCGCGCCGGGCTCGGGGATCGGCAGCAGCACCACGGAGCCCGGGTGCCGGACGATCTCCATGTCGACAGTGTGCCCGGATGGCAGCTTGACGGCATCGACCTCGACTTGAAAGATCCGGCCCTTGTAGACGGTGGTTCGCGCTAGCAGCTCCGCTGACATGTTCTGATCGTGTCACTGCCGCGAGCGCTATTCAATCTGTGCTTAATCGGTGTTTAATCTGTGGCTGTGGAGAGACGTGCGTTCATCAAGTCCTGGGTGGCCGGTTCGATGGGTGCGTGGATCGCCGCCGATTCGCTCGGCGCCGCGCCGTTCGAGGGCCCGCCTCCGGGCATCGGCACGGCGCAGGCCGGGCAGGGCGCGCCGACTCGCAAGATCCTGATTGCAGGAGGCGGCTACGGCACCGCGTTCATCCGCTACATGGCGCAGCTCACCGGCAAACCGCGGCCGAAGTTGTTGTACCTGCCGACCGCATCCGCGGATTCACCAACCGGCATCATCACCTGGTACCGCAACTGCTCGCCGCTGAACGTCGAACCGTCGCACCAGGTCAGCTTCATCGCCAGCACCCAGCAGTTGCGCAGTTGGGACGAAGTGCTGCTCTCGGTCGACGGCATCGTGTGCTCCGGCGGCAACACGCTCAATCAGCAGGTGATCTGGAAGGCGCACGGCATCGACGCGATCCTGCGGCGGGCATGGGACCAGGGCATCGTGCTCGGCGGCGCCAGTGCGGGCTCGCTCTGCTGGTTCGAAGAAGGCACGACGGATTCCCGGCCGAAGGAGTTGTCGAAGGTCGAGTGCCTCGGGTTCCTGAAAGGCAGCCACTCGCCGCACTACGACGCCGAGCCCGGACGGCGGCCGCTGTATCACCGCATGATCCTCTCGGGCGAAATGAAACCCGGCTACGCGTGCGACAACGACGCCGGCATCTACTTCGAAGACAACACGGTCAAGCGCGTCGTTCACACCCGCGCGGCCGCCAAGGTGTATTACGTCAGCGTCGAAGGCGGAAAGATTGTCGAGAAGGTGCTGGAGCCGGAACTGATCGGTTAGGCATCCGGCTGCTTGACGGCGAAAATCGACGCAAACTGATCGGCGGGTACGAGTTCCATCAACACCGCTTCGAGATCCTTCGGCAGCGGCGCCGTGAATTCGAGGCGCTCACGCGTACGCGGATGGATGAACGCCAGCCGCTCCGCGTGCAGGAATGGCCTCGTCAATTTCGTGACCGCGCGCAGGGGATGAGGCACCCGGCGATGAACGCCGCCGTAGAGCGCATCGCCGACAATCGGATGCCCGATCGCGCTGAGATGAACCCGGATCTGGTGTGTCCTGCCGGTCGCGATCGCGACACGCACCAGCGTCACGCCTTTGAGATCGCGCGACCAGGTCACCCTGGTTACGGCATGACGCGCGCGGCCGGCGCGCGTCGACATCTTGACGCGGTTGGCGGGGTCGCGGCCGATGGCGGCGTTAATCCGCTTGCGCTGCTGCACCAGGCCCCATGCCAGAGCGACGTATTCCTTTTCCACTTCGCGATCGTGAAACTGCCGCGCCAATTCCTTGTGCGCATCGTCGTTCTTGGCAATCACCATCACGCCTGAAGTGCCCTTGTCGAGGCGATGCACGATGCCCGGCCTGACTTCACCGCCGATGCCGCTGAGATCCTTGACGTGATGCAACAGCGCGTTGACTAGCGTGCCGCTCGCATTGCCCGCAGCAGGATGCACCACCATACCCGCCGGCTTGTTGACGACGACGACGTCGGCGTCGTCGTAGAGGATGTCGATGGGCAGATTCTCCGGCTGCGCGGTGGATGCCTGCGCCTCCGGCAGCTCGACGCCGATGACGTCGCCTTCGCGGATGTCGTTGTTCGGTTTGACCCTCCGGTGGCGGGAATGGGTGACATGGCCGCCTTCGATCAGCCGCTGGATCTGCGAGCGCGAATAGTCGGGTATCTGCGCGGTCAGAAACCGATCGAGGCGTTCGCCGGCATGATCGCTGTCAGCGGTGAACTCGAGACGCGTCACACGAATCGCGGCTTGCGCGGGCCGTGAGCAATCTCCGGCTCCGCCGGACGGGACGGCCGGCTCAGATACCACAGCATGAACAGGCTGAGCGGCACCAGCACGACCGAAATGAACTGCGACGTCGACACCGTGTTCATCACCATGCCGCGATCGTCGCCACGGAAGAACTCGATGATGAAACGCAGGACGCCGTAGAGGAACGCAAAGCTCCAAAACGTCCGGCCCGGAAAATGCCCGGGCCGCTTTTCGAGGATCAGCAGCGCGACCAGGATGACCAGGCCGGCGGCAGACTCGTAGAGTTGCGTCGGATGCAGCGCGACGTTGAGCGGTGTGCCGACGTTGAAGCTAGCCGCCGGATCCGTAAAGGTGACCGCCCACGCCACATCGGTCGGCTTGCCGTAGCAGCAACCCGCCATCAGGCAGCCAAGCCGCCCGACCATGTAGCCGAGCGCGATACCCGGCGCGAACAGATCGCCTGAGGTCCACAACGGCAGCCGATGCTTGCGCAGCTGCCAGATGCAGACGACGATGGCGGCAATCAAGCCGCCGTAGAACACACCGCCAGACCGCAGCAGCGTCGTGAATTCCTGCCAGCTGCTCGTGAAGTGCCGGAAGTCGACGATGAAGAGCAGGGCCTTGGCGCCGACCAGCGCGGCGATGATCACCCAAATCAGCAGATCCATGATCCGCGTGGCGTCGATGCCGGCGGCTTTGGCGCGTCTGACCGCCAGCCACAGGCCCAGCAGGTACGCCGACGCCAGGAGGACGCCGTACGAATAGATCGTGACCGGTCCGGCGTTAAACAGGATTGGATGCACTTCGTCTACCCAGGCCCAGAATATCGAGAATCATGAAGATCACACCAATGGTGATGGCCGCATCCGCGACGTTGAACGCCCAGAAGTGCCAGTTTCCCCAGTACGCGTCCACGAAATCCAGCACGTAACCGGTGCTGGCGCGATCGATCAGGTTACCGATGGCGCCGCCGAGGACCCCGGCGATACCGATGCGAGCCAACCGGTCGCTCAGCGGCACGGTCACGGCGTACCAGGCGACACCGCCGAGCGCGACCGCGGCGACCACCGACAGTATCAGCGTCTTGAACGCGAAGTCGACATCGTTCAGCATCCCAAACGCGGCGCCGGTGTTGTGCACCCGCGTCAGATCGAGCAGGCCTGGAATCACTTCCCGGCTCTCGTGGAGCGCCAACATCGGGCGGATCAGCGCCTTCGTAATCTGATCGAGGATCACGACCGTCAGCGAGACGACGATCTCGAGCTTGCGGGCGGCGAGCACGCTCAGAGACTCACCGGTTCGGCAAGCGCCTCGACACACCGCGGGCACAGTCCGGTGCGGTCCGGCTCCGCGCTGACCTCGGGCACGTAGCGCCAACAGCGATCGCATTTGGTGCCGGTGGCACGCTCGACGGCGACCGCCGTTCCTTCGGCCTGTGCGTTCCGGCCTTCGCCCAAAACCACCTCGGACACGCCAAACAGTGTCGGCAGGAAATCGGCGTACTGTGCGAGAAGGGCCGCGCTGCCATCAGCCGGCGTGATCACGACGCGCGCGGACAGGTTCGCGGTGATGGTCTTGTCTTTGCGTTTTTCTTCGAGCTGCAGGTTGACTTGATCGCGGACCGCGGCGAGCTGCGCCCATCGCTCGAGCAACGGCGCATCCCGCCACTGCTCGAGGTCGCGCGGAAACAGCGCCAAGTGCACCGACTCTTCGCGCGGCCCGGGCAACAGCCGCCACAACTCGTCCATCGTCACAGACAACACCGGCGCCAGCAGGCGGGCGAGACCGTCGACGATCGTGTACATCGCCGTTTGACCGGAGCGGCGCGCTTCCGACTTGGCGCCCATGGTGTACATGCGGTCCTTGGTGACGTCGATGTAGAACGCGCTCAGGTCCACCGTGATCAAATGGTTGGCGGTCTGAAACACCGCCGGGTAATCGTAGTTTTCGTAGGCCTTGACGATCTTTTCAGCGGCCTCGGCGTACTTGGCTAGCGCCCATCGGTCGATCTCGAGCAGGCGTGATTTCGGCACGCTGTCGTGGTTCGGGTCGAAATCGTACAAGTTGGCGACCAGCACGCGGAGGACGTTGCGGATCTTGCGGTAGCTCTCCACCGACCGCGTCATCACTTCCTTGCCGATGTTCATGTCGTAGCGGTAATCCACCATCGACACCCACAGGCGGAGGATCTCCGCGCCGCTTTGCTTGATGACGTCCTGCGGCGCAGTGGTGTTGCCGAGCGACTTGGACATCTTGCGGCCGTGCTCGTCCATCACGAAGCCATGCGTCAACACCTGGCTGAACGGCGCGCGGCCGCGCGTGCCGATGCCGACCAGCAGCGAACTGTGGAACCAGCCGCGATGCTGATCGCTGCCTTCGAGGTAGAGGTCCGCGGGCCAGTGGTGATCTTCACGGAACGGCAGCACGGCTTCGTGGCTCGAGCCTGAATCGAACCAGACGTCCAGGATGTTGCCTTCACGCTCGAACTCGCTGCCGCCGCATTCGGCACAGCGCAGTCCATCAGGCACGAACTCTTCGACGGGACGCTCGTACCACGCATCGGCGCCGTAGACGTCGAACACCGCAGCCGCCTTGTCGACCAGCGCTTTCGTCAGAACGGGTGTGCCGCACTTCACGCAGTCCATCGCCGGAATCGGCACGCCCCAGGCGCGCTGGCGCGAAATGCACCAGTCCGGCCGGTTGGCGATCATCCCGTGGATGCGCTGCTTCCCCCAGTCGGGGATGAAGCGCGTCACGTCAATAGCTTCGAGCGCCCGCTCGCGGAACTGGTGCTTGTCCATCGCGATGAACCACTGCGAGGTCGCCATGAAGATGACGGGATTGTGGCAGCGCCAGCAGTGCGGATACTGATGGTCGAAGTCTTCGCGATGCCACAGCCGCCCGCGGGTGTGCAACGCCTCCTCGACCTTGGGATTCGCCTCCCACACTTTGAGGCCGGCGAACAATTCAACCGATTCGTTGTAGTGGCCGCCGGCATCCAGCGGCGCGTAGATCTCGAGGCCGTAGCGCACGCCGGTGTGATAGTCGTCGGCGCCGTGGCCGGGCGCGGTGTGCACCGCTCCGGTTCCCGCGTCCAGCGTGACGTAGTCGCCAAGCACACCGAGCGAATCGCGGTCGTAGAGCGGGTGGCGGAACACCAGCCGCTCGAGCTCACGGCCGGTGAACGTCGCCAGGGGGGTGCCGAAGGACTTGCCGACCTTGCCGCCGACCGTGGCGGCGAGCTCTTTCGCGACGATGACGGCGCTGCCGTCGACCGCGTACGCGCCGTACTCGAAATCGGGATGGAACGCGATGGCCAGGTTGTTCGGGATCGTCCACGGTGTCGTCGTCCAGATCAGCACCGAGACCTGCCCGACCGATGCGAGCGGCTCCGCACCGGCAAGCCGTTGCTTGAATTGCGCAACGCTGTCGTCGGCCATCGGGAACTCGACGTACACCGATGGCGAGGTATGCGGCTCGTACTCGACTTCCGCCTCAGCCAGCGCGGTGCGACAGTGCGTGCACCAGTGCACCGGCTTTTTGCCCTTGTAGACCATGTCCCGTTCGACGAACTTGCCGAGCGCGCGGACGATCGCGGCCTGGTATTCGAACGTCAGCGTCTTGTAGGGCTCGTCCCAGGTGCCGAGGACCCCCAGCCGTTTGAAGTCCTTGCGCTGGATGTCGACGTACTTTTCGGCATAGGCCCGGCAGGCGCGGCGGAAATCCGCCGTGCTCATCTGCCTTTTCTTCGGGCCGAGCTCGCGGTCGACCTTCAACTCGATCGGCAAACCGTGGCAATCCCATCCCGGGACGTAGGGCGCATCGAAGCCCAGCATGTTGTGGGACTTCACCACGAGGTCTTTGAGAATCTTGTTGAGCGCGTGACCCATGTGGATCTCGCCGTTGGCGTACGGCGGACCGTCATGCAGCAAGTACTTGGGCGCGCCTTTGCGGGCGGCGCGAATCTTGCCGTAGAGGTCCATCGCCTCCCATCGGGCGACGGTCTCCGGCTCAGTTGTCTGCAGGTTCGCCTTCATCGAGAAAGCGGTACGCGGCAGGTTACAGGTGTCTTTCCAATCCGCCATGACAGTCCAACTATTGTACTGTGACGGGAGGGGCGCCCCGGTGCATGACCCCGGGAAGCGGCTTGTCGGGAGATGAACCTTGTCCGTACGCGAGACAGTTCTTGATAACGGGTTGAAAGTCCTGATCCAAGAAGTCCATACGGCGCCTCTGGCGTCGGTCTGGTGCTGGTACCGCGTCGGCTCGAAGGACGAGCGGCCGGGCGTGACCGGGGTGTCGCACTGGTGCGAGCACATGAACTTCAAGGACACTCGCAACATCCCGCGCGACCAGGTCAAGGGCATCATCGAGAAGTTCGGCGGCAGCTGGAACGGCTACACCTGGATCGATCAGACCACCTACCTCGAGACCGCATCGAAAGACGCCCTCGATCGGATGCTGTTCATCGAGGCTGAACGCATGGACGCCTGCCTCTACGATCCCGCAGACTGCGAATCGGAACGCACCGTGATCATCTCCGAGCTGCAGGGTGGCGAGAACGATCCCGAGCAGCTGCTGGATACGGAGGTCACCGCCGCGTCGTTCAAGGTGCATCCGTATCATCACCCCACCATCGGCTGGTTGTCCGATCTGCAGACGATGACCCGGGACGACTTGTATGGGCACTATCGCCGGTATTACGTGCCGTCGAACGCGACGCTGGTGATCGTCGGCGACGTCGACACCGACGAGGCGCTCAAAAACGTCGAGCGGCATTTTGGCAGCATTCCGCCAGGCACCGCGCCACCGCGCATCACGCACGTCGAGCCCGAACAGCAGGCGGAGCGGCGCGTGATCCTGCGCAAGCCGGGCACCACCGCCTATTGGAAGGCGGCCTTTCACGCGCCGTCATTCGAGCACGAGGATTTTTTTCCGTTGCTGATCGCCGACGCCGTCCTCAACGGCGCAGCCGGGCTCAACATCTGGTCCGGCGGCGGTGTGGCGCGCCCGCAACGTAGCGCGCGTTTGTATCGCGCGCTCGTCGATCAGCGTCTGGCGTCGAGCGTCAGCGGCGCGTTGATGCCGACCCAGCACCCGTTTCTGTACAACCTGCACGTCGCCGTCGCCGACGGCCAATCGCTGTCGGCCGTGGAAGAGGTGGTGCTCGCGGAGATCGAGCGGCTCCGCACCGGCGGCATCACCCCTGCCGAGCTGAAGAAGGTGCACACGCAGCTGCGCGCACGCTTCATCTACGACGGCGACAGCGTCACGGACATCGCGCACCAGATCGGCTACTTCGAAACTATCGCCTCGTGGCCGTCGTACCGTTCGCTGAGCAGTAGGCTCAACGCCGTGTCGATCGAGCAGGTGCAGGCCGCGGCCGTCAAGTACCTCGCGCCGTCGAATCGGACGATTGGCTGGTTCGAGCCGATGGTTGATGCCGTCTAGTGATCTGGTGATCTGATCTGGTGATGTCGGATCTGGTGATCTGGTGATCTATCTCGTGATCTCGTGATCTATCTGGTGATCTGGTGAACTATCTCGTGGTCTGGCGAGCGCAAATCAGCGCGCCGTGAAATAAGATCGATCAGTGGCCGGTCTCAACCCCAAGCGTGTGACGCTCGACAACGGCGTCACGGTCATCGCCAAAGCCAATCACACCAATCCAACCGTCAGCATGCTGATCGGCGTGCGGACGGGCGCCTACGCCGATCCGCCCGATCGCGAAGGTACTGCGGCACTATGCGCGCGCGTCCTCGACCGAGGGACAGTGACGCGGTCGGCTGACGCGATTGCCGATGATCTCGACGGCCGTGGCGCGTCGCTATCCGTCATTGCCGGCCGACACCAGATGGCGGTTGCCGCGACCTGTCTGGCCGATGACTTCGCTGCCGTCTTGGCTCTCGCCGGCGATGTGACGCGTCACCCGCGATTCGCGGACGAGGAGATCGCGACACGCAAAGAGACCCTGATCACGTCGATCCGCCAGGAGGAAGACAACCCGGCGTCCATGGCCGGGGATGCGTTCATGAAGGCCCTCTACGGCGACCATCCCTACGGGCGCCAGGTGCGGGGCACCGTTGCGAGCGTTGAGGCCATTCGTCGCCAGGACCTCGTGCGCTTTCATCAGAAAGGCTTCGCACCATCCGCGATCACCGTCGTTGTCGTCGGTGACGTCGAGGAGGACACGGCGATTGCGGCCGTCGCGAAGCTGTTTGGCGACATGCCCTCGACGTCACAACCGACCGGCGAGCGATCCATTGTCAGCGTTCCTGACGTGGCGACATCGGCCGCGCGGCAGCTGGTGTCGGTGCCGATGATGAACAAGGCGCAGGCCGATGTCGTCTACGGCTGCCTGGGGATTCGCCGCCTCGATCCCGACTACATGGCCATTTCGGTGATGAACAATGCCCTCGGCCAATACGCGATCGGCGGCAAGCTCGGTGACAGCATCCGCGAGCGGCAGGGCATGGCCTACTACGTCTACAGCTCGCTCGACGCGACGTTCGGGCAGGGACCGTTCCTGATTCGCGCCGGCGTCTCGGCGGCGAACGTCGAGAAAACCATCGCCTCGATCGACGCAGAGTTGACCGCGGTGATCGAGAACGGGTTCACCGAACAGGAAATCGAGGAGTCGAAGAGCTATCTGATCGGCTCGATACCGCGGCAGCTCGAAACCAACGCGGCGATCGCGTCGTTCCTGTTGTCGTCGGACACGTTCGATCTCGGGCTCGATTACGACGTGCGTCTGCCGGCACTGATCGGCGCGGTTACCAAAGACGCCGCGGATCGGGCGGCTCGCCGGCTGCTGGATCCGTCGAAAGCGACGATTGCCGTCGCCGGTCCATGGGCCGCCGACACCAGGGCCACCGAAGGCTCAGGCGTGCGACTCTAGGGATTCCGGTCTCAGCTCATCGCAATTACAAGCGCCACGCCGGATCTACGTAACCGGCGCGACCATGACCGTAGCAACAACGCGATGACCTCCGCTCGAGTCAGGCCCCAGCACCAGTCATCGCTTGTCTAGGGACTTGAATCGATACGCTCAGATCTCGCTCCGCCCTATTCGGCGGCCCATGCACGCTCGTCGCTCCAGCCGTCGCACTGGACGGTGGCGTAAGGCGTTCGGCCACGGTAACGCGTATGGCTGTCAGATTTGAGATACGGCGTCGACCATGTGGCATCACCGGCGCGCCTCCTACCTGTGGCGACGGTCAGCGAACGTCAGGCCGGTCGCCAAACCGGCGTAATAGTGTGCCAGTTCGCCGATTTCGAGAACCTCCGCGTGCGCGATCTCAATCGCGTCCCGGTCGGTCCGAGCCGCGATGCATCCGACTGCGCGAGCAAAGCGCTTCTCGGCGCGCCGACGACCGAAATGGCGCCGCGCGACATGGTCGATCGCCGATCGGAAGGTATCCGAGGCGATGACGCCATCGGTCAGCACAGAAATCGACGCAAGATGAGCGAACTCTATCAACGCCGCGGACACATTTTTTGGGTCGACCGTGCCGAAGCTGTCTTCGGCGGATACTGCACGGGCGATGCGGATCATCACCGGGTCGACATTCGACTCCGAAGTGCATTTCGAGCTGGCCATTAAACCTCCCACGTCTTTCCGTGGCAGGCGGATCCTGGCGTGCCTGTAAGGTGCGGGAGGCAGAATCCGTTGCGAGGACGGGCAGACTACTACGCTTCTACGAAAATTATTCTGTGATGCGACAGTAGTCAACGCGAAAGGCATGCCAGGACAGTGGTGCCTGCTGTCGTGACGGCCGCATCGCTGATCATTGAGGGAGAGTGAACAACAGTTCACCTCGGGTGTCCGGGGGCATTCGACACCAAACCGATCAAACCGCAGATTTCCGACGCTGCTAACGCCTAACGCTAGTTCTGCGAAGCGAGTCGAAGCGTATAGTTCCCTAGGCCATTCGGATTGAACAGTGAATCGATCTTCGATGTCACCTCCACGGTGTAGCTGCCGGTACAGGCGAGATTACGACTGAAGCCAGGATTGTCCACGACGACGTTCGCTCCGGCGCCCACCACAAATCCGCCGCCGGGACCATAGAGGCGCACCGTCGGCACGCGCAATCCGCCAGAAACAAACCGACCGGCGGTGAGCCGAATATCGATGCTTTGCTTGTCGAGACCGTCGAAGGTGTAATAGCGGGCGCGGGCTCCTTGGACACTGCATTCGCTGGCCCCCATGTTCGCGGAGATAGTCGTACCGTATGGGAGTGGCGACACAGTGCATCCCGTCGGTACTCGGTAGGGGCCACTCGCTCCTGCCTGCACGACGGTGAACCGTGCCTGGCGATTCGTGGTCTGCTCGCTCACTGTAATGACACCGGTGCGAGAGGAAGTCCGGCAGCCGCCGAAATTGTCATCCATATTTCGGTCAACCTCAAACCGCAAGCGACCGTCACCGGCCTGATACAGGGGCCCAGAACGTTCGACGCGTATCCACGATTCCGTCGTTGCGGCCGTCCAGGAGCACGACGTCGGCGCAATGAGAGCCAAATCTATAACCTGCCCTTCGGCTGCCACCTCTGCCCGAGGAATCGAAAACGTGAAGCACACTGGGGGCGGAGTCGCTACGACTGGCGCTGGCGTCGATGACGTAGGGGTGGGACTCAGCGGTGTGTTGGTAGAACCTCCACAACTGGCGGCGATACTTGCCGCTGCGATGGGCAAGAAGATCACGAAGTGACGCAGTCTCAGTTCCGTCATCGCTCATTACCCTCTCGCGTTCGACCTGTTCACGACGTCGGGATGTCACTTGCGCCTGGTGTCCAAGACGCTGAAATCGTAGACACGAATGCCGGCCTGCTGCTGTCCGGGCCAGCCTTCCTTAGCAGCTTCTGCCAGATAGAAACCGTACTCGCCGCGTTTGAGGTCTTTGACAGGGCGCACGCGATACACGCGCGGCCCGATCTTTTCCGACTCGATGCGGATCGCGTCATCGAGTTCCAGCCGTCGTCCGTCACCTTCATCGCTTTCGTCGAAGCGCGCCAAAATGTACTGGGTTGGCGTGTCGCCATCATTGCCAAATCGCAGCTCAAAGGTCGGGCGAGGCTCCGCGGTCTCGATCGCCGCGTTTCGCCCCGGTACGACGAATTGCGTGCCGAAGGACCAAATTGAGAACGCCATGCGGTGCCGCGCGACGGATGGCGACAGCGGTTTGGTCGAGCCCGATGCGTCCACGAGAAACATCTCGACCTCGTTGCCGGGCACGGCCGTTCCTGCGCCGGCGCCCG
>DASPNQ010000242.1:0-6675 GCA_035626435.1 Vicinamibacterales bacterium | reverse complement strand
CGTCGAACGAGATGTTCAGCGATTTCAAGGAGCATGTCGTAGGCGTACCGCAAGTATTTCCGAGCTTCGGCGTCAACACCGGCAACGTGATTTTCTCGGGGCCCGGCGAGAACGAGGACTTCGGGCGCGAGGAGCGCAGCGGCGACCCGGACGACCGCTACAAGTTCCGCACGGCCCCGCTTCGCAACCTGATGGCGTCCCCGGCGTTTTTCCACAACGGCGCATTCATTCGTTTGAAGGACGCCATCCGTTTCCACCTTGACGTCGTGCGGGGAGCGAACCAGTACGATCCCGACGCTGCCGGAGTGCCGGCGGATCTCCGCCAGGTCGGTCCCGTGGTGCCGGAGGCACTGATCGATCCCCGCCTCAAGGAGCGGATCAGCCTCACAGAGTCCGAGCTCGACGATCTCGTCCGCTTCGTGGGCAATGGTCTATCGGACGAGCGTGCCAGGAAGTCGCATCTGTGCGCTCTCATCCCGCCGCGGCTGCCGAGCGGGTTGCCCGTCGCAACATTCGAAGGTTGTCCAAGCCAATAGCCTCGTTTTCCGGGTGGCTCGCCGCGCGGCGGGCTGCCCGATCCTTCCCGGTTCCGCACTGGCTGAACTGTCGCAGTCATTCCACCGATAACACCAACGCTGCACCGCAGCGTGAGACGTGTGAGAGGAACACCATGAAAAAGTCGATTCTGGTACTCGCGGTCGTCGCGTGGGCGGCCGGGCCTGCCTCGGCGCAGCAGGACGAGCTGTCGAAGCTGCGGATGGAGGTCGCCGCCCAACAAGCCGCATTGGCGGCCTTGCTCCAGCGCATCGATTCACTCGAGAAGCAGCTCGCGCAGACGGCGACGAAGGACGAGCTCGAGGACGAAGCCAAGGCGCAACAGGATGCCGTCACCTCGGTTCGCGAAACGGTCCTTGGCCGCATCAACATCAGCGGCTATTCCAACTTCCGGTTCGTGACGGAAGAGGGCGACAAGGCGGCCGCGTTCCAGCTCGATCATCTCGGCCTCATTCTTGGCAAGCAACTCAGACGTTTCAATTTCCTGACCGAGTTGGAACTGCAGAACGTGCCGCATCACGCCGAAGTGTCATCTCACGAAGAGGGCGGCGAGGACCACGAGGAAGAGACCCACGGCGAGGAGGACGTCAGCGGCGAAGGACAGGTTGCAGTCGAGAACGCGTGGATGGAATACAATCACAACAATTACCTGAGCATCCGTGTTGGCAAGCAGCTGTCGCCGCAGTATTGGTGGCAGCATCGCTATCCCAACCTGACGTACTCGACCAGTCTGCCGATCTATTTGCGCGAGCTCTTCCCGCCCGAACTGATCGGCGTGATGGTGCGCGGTGAAGTACTGAGGGCATCTGGTAATTCCGAGTTCGGTGTCGGTTACTCGTTCTACGCTGCGAACAATGACTTTGAAGGTCACAGCCAGGCCGATCTGCGGAACAGCAAGGCCTGGGGTGCGCGGGTGCAGGTCAGATTCCCGACGACGGGGCTGTTGCGGCGCCTCGACGTCGCGGGAGATTACTATAACGGCAAGTCACGGCGCGTCGGCGACGAACTGGAAGACGACAAGGTCGCGGGCTTCGAGGGACAGCTCGAGGTGGCGCGACTCCTCGTCCACGGCGAGTACGCGCGCGGCGAATCGGCAGGGCTACGGCGCAGCGGGTTTTACTTCCAGCCGGCGGTCCGACTGCATCCTGACTGGGTTTCCTTCTACCGGGTGGAGCAGTTGGTGAGCCCGCGGCTCGAACGCGCCGAGCGCAGGCAATTGTTCGGCGTCAATTATCGTCCGCTCGCGCAGATTGCCTTGAAAGCCGAATACTACCGGGCGCAGCCGCTGCACCGCTCGTTCATCCGTGCCGAACAGGAACGGAAGCCTTTCAATGGCCTGGCGACGGCGGCTGTGTTCTTTTTCTGAGGCGGCCGCGGGTTGACCAGTACGACGGGGATGAAGGCGGCGGTGCTCGCGATCGGGTTGGTCGCCTGCGCCGTCACCGGCAGCGCACAGCAACCCTCGCTGGTCGTGATCGTTAACAAGACGAACCCGGTGAAAACGCTGACGGTGCTGGAATTGCGGCGCATTTTCATGAAACAGACGCGCATGTGGCCGCATGCCGAGTCGATCGTACCGGTGGACTGGGATGCGACCAGCCCGCACCGTGAAGCATTTTCCCGGCTGGTGTTGGGACGCTCGGTGAGGGAAATGGGCGATTTTTGGGTGCAGCAAGGTGTCACCCAAGGGCAGACGCCGCCATCCACGCAACGCTCGTCGCGCGCCATACTGCGGTTCGTCGCCGGCGTGCCGGGCGCGATTTCGTACGTGCCGGCCGCCGACGTCGACGATACCGTCGCCACGGTGAAAGTGACCGGCCTGCCATAACCGGGCGGAGCGTCACGGTTGGGGAGTCTGATGATGCGTTTGAGTGTCCGGTGGCAGCTCGTCCTGGTCCTGGTGACGCTTTCACTGGTGCCGATGATGCTGTCCGGCGTCGCCGCCTATCGCAGCGCACGCGGCGCGCTCGATCAGAGCATCCGCTTTAACCTCGAAAGCCTGGCGCGACAGACCGAAGATCGTCTCGAACGCCTGATGGTCGATCGCCACGCCAGCCTGCGCGGCTGGGCGCAGCTCCGGTTTATTCAGGACGACACGGTCACCGGCGACACCGACGGACGCATTCTGCAATTCCTCCAGGACGCAAAACGCAACTTCGATCTGCAGGAACTCTGGGTCGCCAACGCCGCGGGCCAGGTGATCGCGACGACGTTGCCGGCGATTCGCGGCCGCGAGGTCGGCGACAAGCCGTGGTTTCAGGCTGCACGTCGTGGCGAGGGTTGGGTCGGTGTTCCGGAGATGCAGGAATTCACCAATCGCGTGGGCCTGCCGGTGGCTGTGCCGCTCCGTGCCAGTTTCGATCAATCGCGCATCGTCGGCGTCCTCGTGGAAGTCGTTGATTGGCCGGCGGTCGTCAAGACGCTGCAGAGCGTTCCGGTCGTTCCCGAGGGGCAGAACGACCGCGGCTACCTGTTGCTGACCGACGCCCGCGGCATGGTCTTGAGCGCGCCGTCGACGCTCAGCGATTGGGAAGCAGGGAAAACGTCGCTGAACGCCCTCGGATTGGATGTCATCAACGAAGTCGCCACACGCCAGGCGGGCAGCACGACGATCGAGGTCGGCGACGCATCGTATCTACTCGGCTACGCATCGAGTCCTCAACGCCCGGAGCTGCCCGGCATCTGGCGCGTGGCGATGCTGCTGCGGACGGATGTGGCCTTCGCGCCGCTGCGTGCGCTGATGTGGACGATCGTGGCTTTATCGCTCGTGCTGGCAGCCGGTGCTGCGGGCGGCGCCATTTACTGGGCTAACCAGTTTTCACGGCCAATCCAGGCGCTCGTGCCGTTTCTGCGATCGGTGGCCGCCGGCGACCTTTCCGGCAGCTTCCGCGTGCATCGCCGCGACGAACTCGGCATGCTCGCCCAAGCGGCCAACGACATGTCCGCGCAGCTGCGCGGCCTGATCACCGAGCTGCAGCACGCCGGCCTGCAGATCACGCAGTCGTCGACCCAGGTGCTGGCCAACGCGGAGGATCACGCGTCCGGATCGGTGCAGCAAGCCGCCTCGATCGCTCAAGTCACTGCGACGATGGAGGAGCTGACCAATACCGCGAAACAGATCGCTCATAGCGCGATGTCGGTCGAGCGGATCGCCGACGACAGCGCACGCGCCGCGCACACCGGCTACGAGTCGGTCGGCGAGGCGCTTGCGGCGATGGAGAACATCCGGCGGCGCGTCGAGGATATTGCGGGAAAGACGCTGCTGCTGGGCGAGCGATCGCGGCGGATCTCTGAGGTGCTGAACCTGATCAAGGAGATTGCCGGTGAGATACATCTGCTCGCCGTCAACGCCGCGATCGAATCGGCGGCCGCCGGCGAGCATGGTAAACGTTTCGCCGTCGTCGCCAGCGAGGTGCGGCGCCTGGCCGAGCGCACGCGCGATTCCGCGGAAGAGATCAAATCCATCGTCGGCGAGATTCAGTCCGCGACGCATTCCTCGGTGATGGCCACCGAGCAGGGCGTCAAGGAAGTCGAGAGCGGCGTGACGTTGGCGACCGGCGCGCGCGGCAGCCTCGAGCAGATCATCCAGATGGTCGACCGGACGACGCAGGCGATCCGCCAGATCACCTTGGCGACACAACAGCAACAGAGCGCCAGCGAGCAGATCGTCGAGACGATGCGCGAGGTGGCAGCGGTGACAAGCGAGTCGGCCGCCGGGATGAAACAGTCGGCAGCGGCGGTGGGCGAGCTGAACGCGCTTGCCGATCAGTTCAAGACCCGGATCAAGGAATTCAGACTGTAAGGCGCGGCATGAATCCCGACGAGACCGAACGCCCAGCACCTTCCGACCCGATTCCCGCGGATGCCGGTGTCTCGTATCTCGGTGTCTACGTCGGGCCGGAGCTCTACGGCGTCCCGCTGATGCGGCTCCGCGAAGTGGCGCGGTTGACTCGGCTCCGGCGCGTGCCGGGCGTTGCCGCGAATGTCGCAGGACTGGTCAACCTGCGTGGAGAAATCGTTTGCGCACTCGACGCTCACGGCATCCTCGGACTGCCGAGGGCGAGCGGCACCACGCCCGGCTACCTCCTGGCGCTTCACGATTTCGGTTTCCCGGTTGGCCTCGTCGTCGATGCGATCGGCGACATTTTCCGCGTCGACCCGAACGTGCTCGACGACGTGCCATCCTCCTGGCGCGCCGAGCGCATGGCGTGTCTGACGGGCGTCTGTCGCGTCCAGGAGAGCGTCGCGGGGCTGCTCGACCTCGATCGCGTTGTGCGTCGATGATCGGGCCGATGTCCGGGCCTGACGCCTCGGCCTTCACCCGGCAGTTTGTTGAGGAAGCCCGTGATCGCCTGAGGTCGCTGGGCGATTTGGTCTTGAAGCTGGAGGTCCAGCCCGACTCGCCGCGTCTGATCGCCGACATCTTCCGCGAGGCGCACAGCCTGAAGGGTTCGGCCGGGATGCTCGGCTTCGCCGACATCTCACAAGTGGCGCACCAGTTGGAGGACCTCTTCGTCGCCGCCAAACGCGATGCGCGCATCCTGGATGCGCGTGCGATCGACCTGGTGTTCCGGACCATCGATGTGATGACCGAACGCGTCGCGGAGTTGGCCGGCGATCCGCCAACGCGGTCTGCCGTCGGCGGTCTCGAGCAACCGGCCGCGCCATTTCCGGAAAAGCCACAGTCCGGCACCGAGCCAGCGCCAGTGGCTGTGACGTCGGCCAATACCGCCCCCTCGCAAAGGACAGCGCCGGCGTCACTGCGAGTCTCCGCCGAGAAGCTCGAGGACCTTGCGCATCTGGCTCCTGAGCTGGTCATCCATCGGCTCACTGCCGTCGAACGGCATGCAGAGCTGCGGCGACTGGAATCGGTGTTAGGCAGGCTGCGAGATCGCATTCGCGAGGCGCGGCTGACCTCCGCCACTCGCTCTCGCCCGGCGGAGCTCGCTGAATACGCCGACTCGCTCGACACCATTCATCGCCGCATGCGCCAGCTGGTGCGACAGGTCGGGGATGACCACGCGCGCCTGTCGCTGATCGCCGAAGCGCTGCACCAGCAGGTCACGGAACTCACCATGCGGCCGGTTGCCACGGTGTTTGATTCCTTCCCGCGCGCCGTCCGCGACCTCGCGCGGAACTGCGGTAAAGAAGTCGAACTGACGATGACCGGAGGCAACACCGCCCTGGACAAGCGGGTCATCGAGCAGATTGCGGAGCCGCTCGTTCACCTGGTGCGCAACGCGATCGATCATGGTCTGGAGCCGTCGCCCGAACGCGTTGCCGCTGGGAAACCGCCCGCCGGAAGCTTGCATATCGCCGCCGAGCAGCACGGCAACCGCATCAGGCTCAGCGTCCGGGACGATGGCCGGGGCATCGACTCAGCCGCCGTCCGCGCTGCCGCGATCCGGAGGGGCGTCGTCACAGAGCAACAGGTCGAAGATTGGGATCATGCTCGCCTGCGCTCGCTGATCTTCGAACCCGGTTTCAGTACCCGGACGGAAACCACCGACTTGTCTGGACGAGGCGTCGGGATGGACATCGTTCGCGTCGTCGCCGAACGCCTGGGCGGGTCGGTGACCGTGCAGTCCGAGGTCGGCGCGGGGACGACGGTAGTACTCGACCTGCCGATGTCACTCGCTCTGTTGCGCGTGGTGCTTGTCGAAGTGCACGGCGAATTGCTGGCGGTGCCGACCGCGCCGATCCGGCGAATCGTCCACTTGGCGCGGCGCGTTGCGGCGACTCAGACCTTCGTCGAGCTAGACGGCGAGCAGGTGCCTTTGATGTCGCTTGGCACCCTGTTGCGGATGCCGGGTACCTCGATCGGCGACACGGCGTTGCTCATCGACGTTGGCGGGAACCCGGCGGCGTTCATAATCGACAGCGTCCGCGAGGAACAAGAGCTGGTATTTCAGGAATTGCGCGGCCCGATCCAACACTGGATGCTGGCCGGAGCCGCCATTCTCGGTAACGGCGAAATTGTTCCGATTCTCGACGTGCAAGCCTTGTTCGACCAGCTCGCCGTGCCGATTGCGGAATCCGCGGTCTCAACCGCTGCGTCGGTCGTGCCGTCGTCTGAAGTGCCGGGACGCGTGCTCGTTGTCGAGGACTCGCTGGTCACCG
>DASPNQ010000241.1:0-2271 GCA_035626435.1 Vicinamibacterales bacterium | reverse complement strand
CGCGAAGCACGTCGCATCACTTGCGCGGTTCTCCTCTGCGATCGGCCGCAACATCCCGGCAGCGCAACCGCCGTCACGCGTGTGGCTGTCGGGCTCGCGCGTGATGTCGCTGAAAGATCCCACCACTGCCGCTCGCGTGCTTGACGCGTGGACGCCGCTTGGTCCCGGCAATATTGGCGGCCGCACTCGCGTCGTGAAGTTCCACCCGCTGGTGCCGACGACGCTGTTCGCGGCGGGCGTGTCTGGGGGCATCTGGAAGAGCGACGACAACGGCACGACCTGGCGGCCGACCGGCGACGGCCTGACCAACATCGCGATCAACTCGTTGATCATCGATCGGGCTCGTCCCGACATCATGTATGCGGGCACCGGCGAAGGATATTTCCGCGAGGAGATCCGCGGCACCGGTCTGCCGCTGCGCGGCAGCGGGATTTACGTCACCACCGACGGCGCGCGGAGCTGGCAACAGCTTCCCGCCACCAACACGCCCGATTTTCATTGGGTGAACGATCTGGAATTTGGCGTCAGCGACTCACGGCGCATCTATGCAGCGACGCGCTCCGGTGTATGGCGATCGACCGACGCCGGCGCGACGTGGGCGCGGCTGCTGGCGGTGAACGTGCGCGGTGGCTGTCTGGATCTCGCGCTGCGGCCCGATCGCGCCGAAGACGTGCTGTTCGCGTCGTGCGGGTCGTACGAACAAGCCACCGTGTATCGCTTTCCCCGCGCCGCCGATCGATCCGACGCGGAAGTCGTGTTGCGCGAGCCCGACATGGGCCGCACGTCGCTCGCGATTGCGCCCTCGAACCCGGACGTCATGTATGCGCTCGCAGCGAGCAACGTGCCCGGGCCGAACGGCATTTACCAGCAGGGACTGCTCGCGGTCTACCGCAGCGAGCGCGGCGGCACCGCCGGCTCGTGGGAAACGCGCGTCAACAACAGCGACCCGACATTCCTCAACACCTTGCTGCTGACGAACGTCGCCAGCGCGGCGGCGCGCGTCTGCAGTGCGCAGGGCTCAACGGCGATGCCGGTGGTGATGGGGTGGTACAACAACGTGATCGCGGTCGATCCGCGCGATCCCAACCGTGTCTGGGCCGCCGGCGTCGATTGGTTCCGCTCCGATGATGGCGGACGTAACTGGGGATTGGCGAGTTGGGCCAATCCCAACCTGCCATCGTTCAGCCATGTCGATCAGCACGCCATCACCTTCCATCCGAATTACGACGGCGAAGGCAATCAGATCGCCCTGATCGGCAACGACGGCGGCATCTACCGCACCACCAACGCGCGCGCCGCGACGTCGAACGGCCCGATGGCCATCTGCACTGGCGGGCAACCGATTCAGGTCGCGTGGACGTCGCTCAACCGCGGCTATGGCGTCACGCAGTTCTATCACGGCACGCCATTTCCCGACGGCACGCAATACCTTGCCGGCGCTCAGGACAACGGCACGCTGCTCGGTTCCGATGCGGCAGGTCCCGACGGGTGGCGGCTGGTGTTTGGCGGCGACGGCGGCTACAGCGCCGTGCATCCTACGCAGACCAGCACGTGGCTGATGGAATATCAATGGTCCAACGTCGGTCGCACCACCAACGCCGGTGTCACTATCGTCATGTCGCGCGCGGGCCTCGATCCGATCGTTGCCAGCAACATCGGCCCGGAAGCCAATTACCTGTTCATCCCTCCGTTCACACACGATCCGATCTCCAACGTGGTGTGGCTCGGCGGCGAGTACTTGTATCAAGGCGGCTCGTTTGGATTCGGCTGGAGCAAGGTGCTGAGCTCACGCGCGCCGGACGGCGGCCGCATCAGCGCGATCGCCGTTTCGCCCATCAGCAACGCCACGGTGTTCGCCGGTACCGATCGCGGCCACATCATGCGAACCACCAACGCCATCCAGGGAGCGCCCGGCATCACGTTCACGACGACGCAGCCGCGTCAGGGATGGGTCACGTCGATCGCCGTCGATCCGAAGTCCGGCGCGGTCTATGCCACCTATGGCAACTTCGGGGGCGCGCATGTCTTTCGTAGCATCGACAACGGCGAGACGTGGCAAAGCCTCGACGGCTCCGGTCCGCAGGGCCTTCCCGACATCCCGGTCCACTCGATCGTCGTCGATCCGGACGATCCGCAGCGGCTCTACCTCGGCACCGATCTCGGCGTGATGGTGTCGATCGACGGCGGCCGCACGTGGATGACCGAGGAAACCGGATTCGGACCCGCCGTGACGATGTGGCTGTCGCTGATTCGCACGCCCGCGGGACAGAA
>DASPNQ010000240.1:0-8379 GCA_035626435.1 Vicinamibacterales bacterium | reverse complement strand
GTCGATCGTCGGCCGCAGTCGCACGCGTTCGCTGAGCATCGTGGCCGTTCGCCGTTGCTCGCTCACATAGGATCGAATCGCTCTGTGAATCGTCTCAGGGCCGATCTCGCGTTCACACTGCCGCAGATACGCCGCGATCGGGTCGCGTTCGCGCAGCAGTTGCCGCAGCTTCAGTTGCGAATCCTTCAAGCGTTGTGAGGTGAACAATCTTTCGAGCCAGGCAACTGACACGTATGGGGGTGGCGCCGCCAGGCCGACCGTGCCTGCGTACGTACTCCACTTGCATCGTTCAGGCGTGTCGACCATACCGGCGACGACTGGGTTTAAAAAGATGTAACAGAGCGAGATGAACAAGTGGAGGTCGTCCTCGATGATGACGTCGCGAAATCGTCCCTGGAACACGTGTCCCACCCGGCGGTGTCGTGTATTGGAGTAGCGGGCGAATTCGCCGTCCAATTCCGCCATAAACGCGGAGATGTTGCCGCGCGGTGTCAAGACATCGAGATGGTAATGATTGGTCATCTGGCAGCCGGCGAGTAATTGGACATCATGGTGCTCCATGGCCTTGATCAGAATTTTCAAGAACCGTCGCCGGTCGTGCACATCGTCAAAGATCGACGCTTTTCGGTTGCCGCGATTCATGACGTGATACAACCCGCCTGCAATGTTGTGACGCGGTTTTCTAGGCATGACTGACGTCATATCCAAAGTTGCGGCCGGATGGCTTTGTTCACGAATGCACGGAATCCGTTGAATCGCGGCAAGGTCGCTACGAAGCAGCGCAGATCTTGCGCCGTGTGCGACGCATAAGGTCGGCAATTTCTGCGACCCGGTGCTGAGAGATGGAGTCCAAAGCTTTGGCCTTTCTCATGGTGGGCCTTGTGCCGCTGCTCTGCGGTAATCGTGCGGCTGGCGTGTGCGTGGCTGACTTCGATGAATTGCGGGGGACGTCCGGCGCGTTGAAGTGTATCTAGCTCCGAGGAACCGCGATCGTGTTGGGTGGGTGGAGTGTACCTGGCCCGGATGAACCGCGACCGTGGTGAGTGAGTGAAGTGTACCTGGTCCCCACGAACCGCGCCGATCGTGTTGGGTGGGTGAAGTGTACCTGGCCCCGACGAACCGCGATCGTGTTGGGTGGGTGGAGTGTACCTGGCCCCGAAGAACCAGGTCGCGGCTGAAAACGGGGGCGCTTTGAACAGCCGCTGGAGACGCTCAGCGGGACTTGGCGAGGGTGATCAGGCGACTGGTGGAGCTGTCGTGGGACGACGGGGCGGCGGATGACGACAGATCTTTCGCAATCGTATGGGCCAGCTGCTTGCCGAGCTCGACACCCCACTGATCGAACGAGTTGATGTTCCAGACCGCGCCCATCGTAAATACCCGATGCTCGTACAACGCCAGCACCATGCCGAGCGTGCGCGGGCCCAGTTTGCGATACACGATCGTCGTCGACGGCCGGTTGCCGGGGAAGATCTTGTGCGGGACCAGCTGTTCGAGCTCCGCGCCCGAGAGCCCCTGCGCCGCCAGCTCGGCGCGGACCTCTACCTCGGTCTTGCCGCGCATCAACGCCTCGGTCTGCGCGATGCAATTCGCCAGCAGCAGCCGGTGATGATCGCCGAGCGGATCGTGCGACTCGATACCGACGAGGAAATCCGTCGACACCAGCCGCGTCCCCTGATGCAGCAACTGGAAGAACGCGTGCTGACCATTGGTCCCCGGCTCGCCCCACACAATCGGTGACGTCTGCACTTCCACGGCGCGTCCCGACCGGTCGACGCGCTTGCCGTTGCTCTCCATCTCCAATTGCTGCAGATACGCCGGCAGACGCTGCAGGCGCTGCTCGTAGGGGAGCACGGCGTGCGACTCGGCGCCGAGCACGCTCGCGTACCATACGCCCAGCAATCCGAGAATAATCGGCGCGTTGCGCTCGAGCGGTGCCGTCCGGAAATGCTCGTCCATTTCGTGCGCGCCGTCGAGGACCTGCTCGAAATGGCCGTAGCCGGCCGCGAGCGACAGCGGCAGGCCGATCGACGACCACAGCGAGTACCGCCCGCCGACCCAGTCCCAGAACACAAACATGTTCTCGGGCGCGATGCCAAACGACTGGACCTCACGCGCGTTGGTGGAGATCGCGACGAAGTGTTTCGCGACCGCCGCCGGATCCTTCGCGCGCGCCAGAAACCAGTCACGCGCCGATCGCGCGTTGGTCATGGTCTCCTGGGTGGTAAATGTCTTCGACGCAATCGTGAACAGCGTCGTCGCCGGCTGCAGGTGTCGCAGCGTATCGGCGAGATGCGCGCCATCGACGTTCGAGACGAAATGCACGCGCGGGCCGTCATGTGTATACGGCGTAAGGGCCATCGTCGCCATCGCCGGACCCAGGTCCGATCCGCCAATGCCGATATTGACGACGTCGGTGATGCGAAGACCGGTGTAGCCGAGCCACGTACCGCCGCGCACCGACTCCGAAAAGATGCGAATGTGATCAAGAGCCGCACGCACGTCGGGCATCACATCGCGGCCGTCGACGTGCATCGGTCTCGACGAGCGATTGCGCAACGCGACGTGCAGCACCGCGCGCCGCTCCGTGACGTTGATCGCCTCGCCAGCGAACATGCGGTCGCGCAACGCCTCGACACCGGTGGTGCGCGCGAGCGCCAGCAGCGCCTGCATCGAGTCGTCGTCGATCAGGTTCTTCGAATAGTCAATGAACATGTGCCCGCCGACGCTGAGAAAGAAGCGATCGGCGCGCCCCGGATCCGATTCGAACAACCCACGCAAATGCTGACGCGGCGCGAACGCCTTGAGCGATCGCCACCGCGATACAGGGGACTCGGTCGCAGGCTCGCGCTCCCAGGCGCGAAAACCGCCCGCGAACGCCTTGTCGTTATTGCCGCGACGAAATCCCGGCGGCAATTCGCCGAACAGGCGCACGTTGCCGCCGCCGAGCACGACGTATTCAGCGGCAACCGCGGCGCGTAACAATTCCGCGCCTTCGAGCACGGCCGCTTTCCATTGCTGCTCGCCAAGCGCTTTCAGGCCGCGTTGACCGAGCAGATCTTCGAATGTCTGATCCTTGTAGGGGAGGTGTGCGAGCTCGAGCCCGACGACGCGACCCTCGTCGACCAGCGCAGTGCCCAGTCCCGACCCGAGGCCGAGAAACAGCATCCGGCCGCCTTGATCGCTGCCGAGCGCCTGCATCGCGGCATCGTTCATGATCTTGACCGGCACACCGAACGCCGCTTGCCAGTCAAACCCGACCCACCCGGTGCCCAGATTCCACGGCTCTTCCATGACCGCGCCGCGCAGCACCGGACTGGGTATGCCGATCGTGATCGCATCGTAGTGCCAGTCGCTGGTGTTCGCCTTGACGCCGGCGACGACCTGCTGCGGAGTAAACCCGTCGCCAGAGTCGAACTTGCGCACCTCCGGTCCGCCGGAGTGCATCAACTTGACGTGGGTTCCCCCGATGTCGATCACCAGGACACGCATGTCCTTTGATTCTAGTGGACTTGGGACTTGGGGCCGGGGTCGCCGGGACGGTATCCTCTAGTGCATGTCGCTGCTCGATTCGCTCAAGAAATGCACGACCGTCGTTGCCGACACCGGCGACATCGAGGCCATGAAGCAGTTCCGCCCGCAGGACGCGACGACGAACCCGTCGTTATTGCTGAAGGCCGCGCAACAGGCGCAGTATCGACCGCTCGTCGACGCGGCACTGGCCGACGCGGAGCGGATGCCGGATGCCAGGCGCGCCGAAGCCTTCATGGACCGGCTCGCCGTGAATTTCGGGAAAGAGATTCTCAAGATCGTGCCGGGCCGCGTCTCCACGGAAGTCGATGCGCGCCTGAGCTTCGACAAGGAGGCGACGATCGCCAAGGCGCGTGAACTGATCGCGCTGTACGAAGACGCCGGCATTTCGCGCGAGCGCATCCTGATCAAAGTCGGCAGCACCTGGGAGGGCATTGCCGCCGCCGCCGTCCTCGAACGGGAAGGCATTCACTGCAATCTGACGCTGTTGTTCAGCTTTGCGCAAGCCGTCGCCTGCGCCGAGGCCGGGGTGACGTTGATCTCGCCGTTTGTCGGGCGCATCTACGACTATTACAAGAAGGAGCGCGGCGGTGACATGCCGGCGGCCGAGGACCCCGGGGTCCAGTCGGTCACGCGCATCTACAACTACTACAAGAAGTACGGCTATCACACCCAGGTGATGGGCGCGAGCTTCCGCAAGGTCGAACAGATCATCGAACTCGCCGGGTGCGATCTGCTGACGATCAGCCCCGATCTGCTCGAGGCCTTGCAGCGCATGGACGGCGAAGTGACGCCCAAGCTCACACCCGAACGCGCCCTCGCCTCTACCGAGCCGCGGATCCAGCTCGACGAAAAGACGTTCCGCTGGCTGCACAACCTGGATGCGATGGCCGTCGAGAAACTGGCCGACGGCATTCGCCGCTTCAACGAGGATGCGCGCAAACTCGAGCAATGGGCGGCGGCCACGGTGCCGGGCGCGGCGCCCGCGTAACGACGGTGCCGCGGACGGTGTCGCTGCCGGACGGATCGCCTCTGCGAGAGCTCGAACGGCCCACGCTGGTCGTCCTGCTCCGCTCGTTTGGTTGCACGTTCTGCCGCGAAGCGCTCGCCGACGTCGCCAAACTGAAGCAGCGCATCCGCGACGCCGGCGCCGACATCGTGTTCGTCCACAGCGAACCGCACGCCGAAGCCGCACCGTGGTTCAGCAAATACGGTCTTGACGATGTATTGCATATCGCCGATCCGTCACTCGCCCATTACCGCGCCTTTGGACTGGGACGTACGCACGCCACATCGATGGTGAATCCTGGTGTGTGGACGCGGGGCGCGATCAGCGCACTGGCCCACGGATTCGGTGCGCAGACAGCGGAAATGATGAGACGGCAGCCGGGCGTCTTCGTCCTGAAGGGCGATCGCATCCTCGCCGAGCATCGTCACAAGACCCCAGCCGATCGTCCCGACTATCTCGCGCTTGTCGACGCAGGCCGCGCCGATCACGTCGGCGGCTGAGCAGCGACCGCGGAAACGCTCGTACAATGGATCTCGTCGTATCCCCCTGTCTGGAGGCTTCATGAGCGCGCGGATCGTCCTGGCCTGGCTGATCGTCGTGACGACGTCAACGGCTGCCCTCGCACAAAGCGGCACGCCGCAACCGCCACCCAAGCCCACCGAAGAAGAGCAGCCCGTTTACGAAGAGCAGGTGGTCGTGACCGCATCGCGAGTCGAACAGCAACTCGTCAACGCGCCGGCCACCGTGTCGGTGGTGTCGTCCGATGTGATCGCTTCGACGCCGGCGACGAACTACGCCGAATTGTTCCGCTCGGTTCCCGGCGTCAACCTGTCGCAGACATCGGCCAGGGATTTCAACATCACGATGCGCGGCGCCGCCTCGACGCTGGCGACGTCCACGCTCGCCCTGCTCGACGGCCGCAGCCTGTATCTCGACTTCTTTGGTTTCGTCGCATGGGACCTGCTGCCGGTGAACCCGAACGAGCTGAGACAGATCGAAGTGATCCGCGGGCCGGCATCGGCGGTCTGGGGCGCCAACGCCATGAACGGCGTCGTCAATTTCATCTCCAAGACGCCGCGTGAGTTGAACGGGAACAGCGCCACCCTGACGTTCGGCACCTTCGGCCGCGACATCGACGGCGGCCAGCAGCTCGGCAACGGCACGTTGTTCGGTATCAACGCCACGCACGCGCGCGCCGTCAACGATCGATGGGCCTACAAGCTCTCGGCGGGCGGCTACACCTCCGACCCGTACGCGCGTCCGACCGGCGCCATTCCAAACGGCACCGGCACGCAGTATCCGAATTACGCCAATACCGGCACCACCCAGCCGAAATTCGACGCGCGCGTGGATTACGACGCCGCGAACTACAAGCTGGTGTTCGCCGGCGGCTACTCGGGCACCGACGGCATCTTCCACACCGGCATCGGCCCGTTCGACTCCGACGGCGTCGGCGTCGGCTATGCCAGCATGCGCTACGCCCGCGGCGGATTGAACTTCAACGTCTTCACCAATCAGCTGAACGGCGATGCCAACGGCCTGCTCGCGATCGGCACGAACGGGCAGCCGATTCTGTTCGAGTTCAACACCAAGACCTACGACTTCGAGCTGCGCAACATCACCACGCTCGGCACGCGCAACGTGCTGAGCTACGGCGGCAACGTTCGTTTCAACACGTTCGACCTGTCGATCGCGCCGCGCGGGGACAGCCGCACCGAGCTGGGCTTCTACGCCCAGGACGAAATGTTCCTCCACGATAAAGTGCGTCTGAACCTCGGAGCGCGCGTCGACAAGTTCGACAACATCGAGGATCCGGTGTTCTCGCCGCGCATCGCGGTGATTTTCAAGCCGCAGGCCGACCACGCGGTGCGCGTGTCGTTCAACAAGGCGTTCAGGTCGCCGTCGCTGATCAACAACTTCCTCGAGACGACGATCATCAATCAGCTCAATCTCGGGCTGATCAACCCGCTGCTCGCCGGGCAGACCTTCAACTTCGCGGTCAACGCCACGGGCAACGAGGATCTCACGGAAGAATCGATCGAGTCCTTCGAGGTGGGCTACACCGGGGTGATTCGTAACCGCGCGACGCTCTCCGCGGCGGTCTACTGGACGACCAACCGCGATGAGATCTTCTTCACGCAGGTCGGACGCTATCGCGCCGCCTCGCCGCCGCGTGGCTGGCCGCTACCCGCGGTCGTGCTCGAAGCCTTGCCGCCGGCGTGCACCGGTGCGGTGTGCAACACCGGCGGCCTGCCGTCCGCCTACAGTTACCGCAATCTCGGCACGGTCGAAAACAGGGGCTTCGAGCTCGGCATCGACGGCGCCGTCACGCAGGCTGTGAACGTCTTCGCAAACTACTCCTATCAGGCGGAACCCGAGCCGGACTTCGACAAGTCCGAGATCAACCTGCCACCCACGAACCGCTTCAACGCCGGCACGAACGTCAGCCAGGGCCGATATCTCGGAAATCTCTCAGTAAGCTTCGTCGACGATGCGTTCTTTCAGGACGTCCTCGACGCGCGCTTCGCCGGACCGACGGAATCCTACGTGCAGGTGAACGGCGCGTTCGGCCTCAAGTTTCTGGGCGACAAGCTGCAGACGACGGTCAAGGTGATCAACCTGCTCGACGAGGACATCAAGTCGCATGTGTTCGGCGACATTCTGAAGCGTCAAGTGATTGGCGAGGTTCGGGTGATCTTTTAGGCCACCCGGCTTCAGCCCTCGGCTCTCACGCAGGCGAGAGCGCGGGCATATTTCTCCGGCGTATCCACGCTGAGGAAGCTGTCGAGATGCGGGTCGATGTCGCGGAGGAGCGCGCCGTCGACCCGTGTCGTCGTGACCCTCGCGAGTAGCCGCGTCACACGCCGCTCGCCTGTGTCGAGCAGCGCTTGCGCCGCTGACACCACGCGCGATCGATAGACCCCGCACAACACGCTGGGATGACCGTCGACGACGGCAACGCACACCTCAGCGTCGCCGATTGCGTCGATGAGCCGCCGGAGGACGGCCGGTTTGACCAGCGGCATGTCGCACGCGACGATCACATTGAGATCGGTGGTACTTGCCGCGAGACCTGCGGCGATTCCCGACAGGGGCCCCAGGTCTTCGACGCTGTCGTGAACCGTGATGCCATGCTGATCGAGCCGCCCAACGGTCACCACGCGCTCCGCCACTTCGCCAACGATGCGGGTCACACGCTCCAGCATCGTCTCGCTGCCGAAGCGCAGCGCACCCTTGTCCTGGCCCATGCGCGTCGAGCGGCCGCCGCACAGCACCACGCCGGTGAGCGTCATCGCCGCAGCCTGTCGATCGCGGCGAGGAGGTCGGTGCCCTTGTGCGTGCGCATTTTCTCCCAAAGATCGCCGACCTTGTCGACGCGCGCATGGATGGTGTCGATGGTGAAGTCCTGGGGTTTGGGACGCTGCCGCACTTCTTTCCAGGTGAGCGGCGCCGAGACGCCGGCAAACGCGCTGCCGCGCGCGCTGTAGGCGCACGCCAGCGTCTTGCCCTGGATGTTCTGCAGGTAATCGACGTAGACGGTGCCGTCCTTGCGGCGTTTCACCATGCGCTCGACCGTCGCGACCTTCGGATGCTTTGCCGCGATCATCGTCGCGATAATCTGGCAGAACAACATGCCGGCTTCGTAGGGCGTGCCCGACGGCAACGGAATGAAGACGTGGAGGCCTTCCGACCCGGACGTCTTTGGAAATCCCTGCACCTTGACGCGATCCAGTTCCTCCTCGACCCATTCCGCGCAGTCGAGAATCTGGGAGAAGGTCGCACCAGGCTGCGGATCGAGATCGATCGCCACCTGATCGGCGGAGTCGAGGTCGTCCATC
>DASPNQ010000239.1:0-26284 GCA_035626435.1 Vicinamibacterales bacterium | reverse complement strand
CCGGCGTGGCTCGCGTTTGCCGAATTCGTGACGCGGTAGCCGTCCCCCATCACATATCCCTCGTCGATCGCCGTCAGCGATTCCGATGGCTCGGCTACTATTGGCGTCATGTTTCGACGCCACTTTCTCACGTGCAGAATGAACTGGGCCCCCGCACTTGTCACCGCCGTCCTGGTCGCGCTGATCCTGCAGGTCGGAACGGTTGCACAACAACCCGCGAGCGCCAGTTCAGCCCCGGTCCTCCGATCGAGTGATCTGGGCGGACTGCGACTCCGCGGCATCGGCCCGGCGACGATGTCCGGGCGCTTCGTCGACATGGACGTCGTCGAATCGAATCCGTTCATCATGTATGTCGCGTCGGCGACCGGCGGCATATATCGGACCACCGACAACGGCATCACCTGGACGCCGGTGTTCGAGCGCGAAGCGGTGCATTCGGTCGGCGACGTCGCGATCTATCAGCCCGACCCCAACATCGTCTGGGTCGGCACCGGCGAGCGCGCGAATCGCCAGAGCGTGGGTTGGGGCGACGGCGTCTACAAGACCACCGACGGCGGTAAGACTTGGACGAACGTCGGTCTCAAGACCTCGATGCACATCGGCCGCATCGTCACGCACCCGTCCGATCCGTTGATCGTCTACGTTGCCGCGCAAGGCTCGGTGTGGGGGGCTGGCGGCGAACGGGGCCTCTACCGCACGATGGATGGCGGCAAGACCTGGCAGCGCACGCTGCATGTCGACGACGACACCGGCGTGACCGATGTGGCGATGGACACCGTCGACCTGAATGTGTTGTATGCGGCGTCGTATCAGCGCCGCCGAAGCGCGTTTGGATTCAATGGCGGCGGTCCGGGCAGCGCGCTGTGGAAGAGCACCGATGCGGGCGCGACGTGGACCAAGCTCACCGGCAACGGCCTTCCCGAAGGCGAATATGGCCGCATCGGCATCGCCGTCTACCGGAAGGATCCCCGCGTCGTCATCGTCAGCATCGAGCAGGGCTTCCGGTATAACGCGTCAACCGCCTACACGGAGCGCCGCGGCGGCCTGTATCGCAGCAACGATGCCGGCAAGACATGGCGGTTCATGTCGAACTGGAACCCGCGGCCGATGTACGCGAGTCAGCCCACGATCGATCCCCAGGACGATCGCCGCGTCTACATGCTCAACCAGTATTCCTACTCGGATAACGGCGGCGAGACGTTCACGTCGCCGAATACCACGACGCACGGCGACGATCGCTTCGTCTGGATCAATCCGCGGGACTCGCGCCACGTCATCAAGCTCGACGATGGCGGCATCGGCATCTCGTTCGATCGCGGATTGAAGTTTCTGTACGTGCAGAACCTGCCGGTGTCGCAGTACTACCGGGTCGCCGTCGACAACGAACGGCCGTACAACATCTACGGCGGGCTGCAGGACAACGGCTGCTGGAAGGGGCCAAGCGCGGTCTGGACGGCCAACGGCATCCTCAACGAACACTGGTCGCGGCTGTGTGGCGGCGACGGTTTTTTCACGGTGCCCGATCCGACAAATGCCCGCCACGTCTTCTCGGCGAGCCAGTTTCTCGGACTGGTCCGCAATGACACGCGCACCTGGCAGAGCCAGGACATTCGTCCCGGCGATCCGCAGGGCGCGATTAGCGATCGCCGCAACTGGAACACTTGGGGCAAGGGCGTGCCGCAACAGGTGCTGGGCAACGAGTGGCACTACGCCAACTGGGATGCGCCCGTGGTGTTGTCGCCGTTCGATCCGGCAACTATCTACGCCGGCGGCAAGCACCTGTTTCGATCGCGCGATCGCGGCAACAGCTGGGAGGATCTCGGCGACATGACGACCGGCGTCGATCGCTCGAAGCTGCCGCTGATGGGCCGCCTGCCGGATGAACACACGCTGTCGGTCGACGACGGCGTGCCGTTCTATCCGGGTCTGGTGGCGATTGCGGCCTCGCCGCTGCAGAAAGGTCTGCTCTACGTCGGCTCGGATGATGGCAGGCTGCGGATGTCGACGGACGACGGAAAAACGTGGACCGACCTGCAGGATCGCCTGCCGGGCGCGCCGAAAGGCTCGTGGTTTGGCAGCATCGAAGCGTCGCGTCACAGCGCCGGCACCGTGTATGTGGCGATGGACAATCATCGCAGCAACGATTTCGGCAACTGGATCTTCAAGTCGGGTGACGGCGGCAAGACCTTCACGAACATCGCCGGCGACATGCCTGCCAACCGCGTCGTCCGCACGATTCGAGAAGACGTAAAGAATCCGAACCTGTTGTTCGCGGGCACCGAGCTCGGGTTGTTCTTCTCGCCGAACGGCGGCGCCAACTGGATCGAGCTGAAGAACAACATGCCGACGCTGCCGCACAACGATCTGGTCATTCACCCGCGCGACAACGATCTCGTGCTTGGCACGCACGGGCGCGGCATCTGGATCCTCGACAAGATCAACGCGTTGCAGGAAATGACGCCGCAGGTGATCGCGTCGCCGGCCCATCTGTTTACAATCGCGCCGGCGTATCAGATCCGGCAGACCAACCTGAAGGCGCACACCGGCGACATGTGGTTCCGCGGCGAGAATCCGGCGAACGGTGCGCTCATCGACTATTGGCTCGGCACCAACGGCGTCGCGCCGGCGGTCACCGTGCACACGGCCGCCGGCCAGCTCGTGAACACGCTGCGCGCGACGGCGGACCGCGGCGTCAACCGCATCGTCTGGAACCTGCGCGAGACGGACCTGCCGATTCGCGGCGGCGGGGGTGGAGATGACGACGCCCCGGCTGGCGGAGCATCGACGCCGGGCCCGCTGGTCGCTCCGGGAACCTATGTGGTGCGGCTCGCCGTCGCCGGGCGAAACTTCGAACAGAAAGTCGAGGTGCGCGAGGATCCGCGTATCGACATCGCTCCGGCGGAACGGAAGCAGTGGACCGATGCATGGCAGCAGGTAGCGGCGCTGGCGCGGGAATTCGCGCCCGTCAACGATCGCATCCAGAGGAACGGCGCGGACGTCGTCGACCTCAAGCGGCAGTCGCGCGAACTGTTGTCGCGCATCAGCGGGCTGTACGGCGCGTTCAACCGCTGGACCGGCGCCCCGACGAAGGACCAATTGAGCAGGCTGGCGTACTACCAGCAGATGGCGAAGACGCTGAGCGGCCGCGCGCAGTAATCAGAACTCGATCATGACGCCGGCAACCGGCAACAACGGGAACAGCGGCTCGACGGGGTTGAACACCCGCCGGGTCGCCGTGTTGATGCCGGGAGTATTGGGGCGATAGTTGTCGCGGTTCATCGCGTTGACCACTTCGAGGAACAGCGTCAGCCGGCTTTGCCGATACGTGAAAGTGCGATCGGCGCGGACGTCGAGGCGCGAGTAGTCTGGCAGGCGAATGCCGTTGCGCTGCGCGCTCAGCAGGTAGCCGGCGGCGTCCTGCCCGATGTACCCGACGATCGGGAAATTCGATCCGTAGCGGAAGCGCGCCGACACGCTGGTGCGCCCACTCCATCGATACGCGACGTAGGCATTGACCGTGTGACGCTGATCGAAGTCGGCGGCGAATCGCTCGACGGGGCCGACGCCGTCGTTGCTTTCGAAACTGGCGTCGCTCCAGGCATACGATAACCATCCGTTGAGACCGTTGACGGCGCGTCGTTCGACGGTCAACTCCGCTCCCTTCGCGCGGCCGCTGAGCACGTTCGCCCAGCGCGGATTTCTCGGCTGCACGACCCGGCTGTTTTCAATCCTCACCTCGGAGTCCACCGCGCGCAATCCGTGATCGTGTCGCCGCGCATACACCGACAAGACGATGCGGGACGCGGTACCGGCCTTCTGCTCGATCGCGGCCTCGACGACCGCCGCCCTCTCGGGAACGAGCGCCCTGCCGCGAGCCAGAAAAGCGTGGTCGAGCGCCGGCGCTTGATGCTGAATGCCGCCGCTGAGACGCAGGTGGGTGCGCGGCAGCAGGTCAACGGCCGTCAACAGCCACGGCGAGACCCGCGACTGCTCGAACAGCTGCCAATGCTCGACGCGGGCCCCCGGCGTGATCGAGAGCCGCGCGAGCGGCTGCCATCGATGTTGCGCCCAGGCCGCAGTCGTCCATGCCCGGCCGGCGGCGTCCAGCACGACCTGTTCCGACGTGGCGGTGAAACGGCGATCGAGCCGCCGCGCGCGCAGCGATTGTGCCTGCGCGCCGAATTCAGTGAGGTGGCCGGCTCCGGGGTTCCAGGCGCCGGCGCCGCGCCACGTCACGTCACGATCGCTCCCTTGTTCCCGCGTCCGCCCGTCGAACACGCGGTTGCGATACCGCGATTTGATCACGTAGACCTGCTGCGTCGTTGAAAACCGCGCCGACGGTGAGAATCGCCACTGCACGTTGCCGATCAGCGTATGGTTCATGGCGGGGTCCAGCGTGTTCGCGTCCGGCGGATCGTCCGTCTCGCGCAGTGACGAGCGTCCAGCAATCAGCGAAGCCCGCAGCGTCTGGCGCGGAGTCAGGTCGACCGTCAGCTTGGCCTGGCCGTCGGTGAACCCAAACGTGGTATCCGCCAACGGGTCGATTTGCCGCACCAGCCGATCGATGTAGCTCTTGCGAATGGCGAATAGCCAGCCAGCGCGGGCGCCGGCCGGCCCCTCCCAGACCGTGCTGGCCGCCGAGGCACTGAGCAGTCCGCGGACGCGCACACGGTCGCGGGCACCGTCACGCGTCGTGAAGTCGAGACGCGATCCCAGATGCGAATTGAACCGCTGCGGATGAGGGCCGGCCAGCAGCGACGCGGACTGGAGAACGTCACTGTTGAGCAGCGCGAGCGTCCCGGTGTCCTGCACGCCGCGTACGGTGTGGAACAGCAAGGGACTGTCAACGCCGTCGATCGCGATGCCGATGTGCTGCGGGCCAAGGCCACGGACGGCGAACTCAGCCCGAAAATCATCGCCCGTCGATACGCCCGGCAATACCTGCACGGCGCGAAACGGATCGTCGGCGATGAGACCACGGAGCGCCAGCAGCTCGCGGCTGCCCAGCACCGATTGCGTCGCTACCCCGGCTTCCGCTTCTCGATTCACACCGGCGCCGACGGCGACTTCTTCGACGTAGGTACTCGCGCCTTCCAGCACCGGAATCGTCAGGTCGGCGCGCTCGCCCTCTGCGACGGTGACATCCTTCCGAACCAGGCCGAAGCCGACCACCGAGACGAGGATTGTTTGCGGGCCGGCAGGAACTTCGGTGATCTCAAAGCGGCCATCCGCGTCCGAGAACGCCTGCTGGCCGGTTGCCTGCACCTTTATCAGGACAGCGGCCAACGGCGTACCGGTGCGCGCTTCGACAACGGTGCCAGAGATTCGGCCGGTTTGCGAGAAGAGGCACGCGACTAGCGCGAGGACACTGAGCACGGTTGGCCGTCGCACAGCATAAACCGCGCCGCCGGAGCGAAGACAGCCGCGGCGGCACGATGGCACGGAGCACATTGCGTCCGTGCCTTGCGCCGCCGCGGCTATCCGATTAGAACTGGAAGCGCAGACCGAACCGCAGCACCCGCGGTCCGGTCACTTCCGTCACCCGATTGGCGGTCGCCGAGTTCTGCGTCGTGACGCGATTCAGGACGGTATTGGCGTTGCCAACATTGAACACGTCAACGCTGGCATTCATCGTCAAGCGATCGAAGGTAAAGCGCTTCTCCGCCTTCAAGTCAATCAACGCCAGGCTGTCGTAGCGGCTCGTCGCGTACGGTTCGACCATCACTCGGATGGTGCCGAGTCCGTTCGGCCGGTTCGGCGACAAGATGTTCGGGATGAATGGGAACCCTTCGCGAGCATTCAGCGTGCCTCCAAGGTTGACGCCCCACGGCAGCTGATACATGCCGGCGAGTTTGGCGACCCACCGCGAACCATTGATCAGCGTCTGCTCGCCTTCGATGAACTGACGGTTGGTCGGATCCATCGGCAATGCGACGGCGGCAAAAATGTCGCCGGCGATGGTGTCTTGGTAGCCCTCGGGCGAGGAGTGGTAGGTGGCGCTGTTGAGCGTCATGCTGCCGTTCAACATCCACCGGTTCGACATGCGTTTACGAGCCGTCAGCTCCAGCCCGTGATAGTAGCGGCGGAAATCCTGATTCGTCTCGACGCGCGTCGTCGGCAGCGGCGACGCCAGCGTGTAGTAGGTGCTGGTGAAGCTCGGCTGCGCGCACGAGGTGTTGCCGCAGTTTGCCGTGAAGGTCACGGGGTTGAACATCGACGGCGACAGGCCTTCCGGCACATTGAACGTGAAGCGGCCGATGCGGCGATGGATGTACGCCAGACCAATGCCGAAGTTGTCCATCAATTCGTGATCGACGCCGGCGATCACCTCGTTGACGATGTCGTTCTTCAGGTTGGGATCGACGCGGTTCGACGACACCACGTTGGCGGGATTGTTCGGGTTGTAGTTGGCGGAAAAGGTCAGCAAACGGTTGAGATCGAGCTCGTTGCGCTGGACGAACAGGTCGCCGTTGAGATCCGTCCATGGGTAGCGCACCAACGTCGCGCCGACGGGATTGAGGATCGCCGCCGTCCCGACGAACTGTCCGTAGAAACGATTCGCCGACACCTTGAGGATCGACTTGGCGCCGCCGGTCAAGTCCCAGGTCGCGCCGAAGCGAGGGGAGATGTCCGTGAAGCTGACGCCCGAGTCCGCTCCGGGGAACTTCAGTGCAGGCAGCTTGTCGGGGACGATCGGGTTCGCGCCGATCTCTGCCGCGAGCGCCTTGTCGCGGTGATAATCGACACGGACGCCGGCGTTGATCGTCAACCGTCCCGTCGTGATCGCATCCTGCAGGTACACGGCGCCGCTCTTCAGCGAGGTGCGCGAGTTGTTGTCGCGATGCAAGTCCGCCTCGATCGGAACGCCGTTCAACAGCCGTCCGGTCACGAAACCGCCGATGTGTCCGCCGGTATTGAAAGGCGTGTCGCGCCAGCGCGCGCCGAACTTCAACGCATGATCGGCACCGAAGAACGTGCTGAAGTAGTTGCCGTCGGTCTTGATCTCGTTCTGCGGACGGACGTTGATCGAATTCTGGTTCGATCGCGCCAGCGCCGCGTTGGTCGTCTCGAGCAGGCGCTGCACGTCGGCCAGGGCGTCCTCATGGAAGTCCAGGCGGAAGCCGCCGTCGACGAACCCGTAAGTGGTGTCCAACAGCAGACGATCGGACGCGACCCACTGATGCCCGACCTTCCAGATCGGTGTCGGGCCGCTCTGCCGGAACGTGGTTTCTGGCGGATTCAGCGGGCCGGCGCCGCGCGCATTGCGGATCTTGTCGCTGAAGGTATAGAGAAACGAGAACCGCTGAGCCCGCGACGGTTGCGCGTTGAGCTTGAGGTTGTAGTTTTCGAGCACGGTCAGGTCGGTTTCGAGGTTGTCGGGATTGCTGCCGTCGGTGGCGCCCTTCTTGAGGAAACCGATCACGCCGACCTCGATGTCCTGTTTGCCGTAGGCTCCCCAGAACCAGACCTTGTTCTTGAGGATCGGCCCGCCGATCTCGACACCGTAGTCCTGGATGTTCTTGAGCGGATTGCCCGACCCCGCGCCCTGCGCGCGGAGCGCGTCGGTGATGTTCTTCGACTGGTAGTTGTTGTCCGAGACGAAATACCGGCCGGAGCCCCGCATCACGTTGCCGCCGCTGCGCGTGATGAAGTTGAGATTGACGCCGCCGGTCTGCACCGAGGCGTCGGCGCCGCCGGTCGTGAAGCTGATTTCCTGAAACGAATCGAAGTCGAAATAGACGGAGGATGAACCGGTCGCGGCCATGTCCGTGATGGTGACGCCGTCGACATTCCAGATCGAATTGCCTTGCTGCGTGCCGTGCACGGTGAACGTCGACTGCTGACCCGACTTGTTGCCGCCCACGTTCTGCTGATTCATCACCACGCCTGGCGTCTGTTCAAGCAGCACCCACGGATCGCGCGCGGTGGGGATACCCTGCAGGACTTCGGTCGTAAACGTCGCGCCGGTGGTCGTCTGTTTGGTGTCGACGACCGGGGAAGCGCCGGTGACGGTGACGGTCTCCTGCACCGTCGACAACTCGAGCTTCGCGTTGATCTGCGCGGAGAAGCCCGATTGCAGTTGCACGCCTTCCTGCACGAGCTGACGGAATCCGCCGAGTTCGAATCGTACCGAGTAGGTGCCGACCGGCAAGCGCGGGAACGAGTAGGCGCCGGTCTCGGTCGTGATCGTCACTTCCGGTTGAATCAGCGCGCGCCCTGCAACGGTCACCGTGACGCCGGGCAGCACCGCTCCTGATGCATCGGTGACGCGTCCGTGAATTTCACCCGATTGGATCTGTGCGAACGAGGGAGTCGATATTCCAACAAAAACGAGCAGCGCGGCGGCCGCTCGCGTGAGCCAATGATTCATGCCAATCCTCCGCGCGCGGATTCAGCAACGGACGTGCCGCGAATCGCGGTGGATTTGGCGAAAACGGTGTGCGTCCGGTCACGCGCTGGTGCGCGTGCGCACTCGGTTGCTCCAATTGCGTGGAGGGACGATCCAAGGTATCGCTCGTGACAAACCGCACTGGGTCGTGATGAATCGCGTACGTTCGCTTGACCTGTCTCTGTTTGTCATCGATAGTGCGTTGATGTTGCGTGAGCCGCGCGCCCTCTGGCTGCTGCTGATCGCGATCAGTGTGGTCTATGCGTTTTTCGCGGCGACCGTTTCGGTCAGCTACACCGCGATCTACGGCCTGTCACGCTGGTCCTTGAAGCCGGACACCTCGGCGATCTTTCCCTACGTCGTGCTGATGAACATCGCGATGTGGACAGGCTTCGCGATGTGGACGCCGGCGATCTTCTGGCTTGGCCGCCGCTTCCGATTCGAGCGCAACGGGTGGAAGAGAGCGATCTCGACTCACGTGCCGGTGTCGCTGCTGATCACGGCGACGCATCTGGCCATCGTCGGCCTGTTGCGTTTCTACCTGCAGGGTGTCCGCGGCGGCGATCCGGTGCTGATCGATACGATTCTCGATGCGTTCTTCCGCACGTTCGACCAGATCCTGCCGGTGTACTGGGCGATCATCGGCCTCCAGCACGCGGTGGACTACTACGGTCAGGCGCGCGCCCGCGAGGTGCGATCGGCGCGTCTGGAAACGCGCTTGATGGAATCGCAGCTGCAGGCGCTGCAGCAACAGTTACACCCGCATTTCCTGTTCAACACGCTTCACGCCATTTCGACGCTGGTGCATCGCGACCCGGACCGGGCCGACCTGATGATCGAGCGGCTCAGCGATCTGCTGCGCGTCACGCTGCGCAAGGTCGGGGTGCAGGAGCTGGAGTTGGCCGAGGAGCTCGAGTACCTGCGCGCGTATCTCGACATCGAGCAGGTGCATTTCGGCGATCGGTTGCGGATTGAATACCGTGTCGACGCCGCGGCTCTCGATGTGATGGTGCCGACGTTGATTTTGCAGCCGCTGGTCGAGAACGCGATCCGCCATGGCCTCGAGCCGATGCCGAGACAGGGCGTTCTGATCATCGAGGCGCAGGCCGACGGCGACACACTGTGGCTCAGAATTCGTGACAACGGCGCTGGACTGCCGAAGCAGTGGCAGCGGCGCGAAGGTGTCGGCCTCACCAATTCGCGATCGCGTCTCGATCGCCTCTACGGCGAGGCCGCGGCTTTGACCGTGCGGGAAAACGCCGGCGGGGGCGTGCTCGTCGACGTGTATATCCCGCTGCGGCGATCGTCGATCGCGAAGGTCGCCGCCGAGGCCGTCGCGTGACGATCCGCGTCCTCGTCGCGGACGATCAACCGATGGCGCGGGAGCGGCTGGTCTCGCTGCTCGCCGCGGAGCCTGGCATCGAGCTGGCCGGCACCGCCGCGACCGGTCCGGAAGCCGTCGATCGCATCCGTGAGGCGTCGCCGGACCTGGTGTTTCTCGATCTCCAGATGCCAGGCATGGACGGCTTCAAGGTGATCGAGGCTGTCGGCGTCGATCGCATGCCGCCGACGGTGTTCGTCACCGCCTACGACGAATATGCCGTGCGCGCGTTCGAAGTGCAGGCGCTGGACTATCTGCTCAAGCCGTTTGGACGATCGCGCTTCCAATCGGCGCTCGCCCGCGCGCGCAAACATCTCGCGCTCGAGCGGCAGGGCGAAATGGCCGGACGGCTCGCGGCGCTGTTGCAGTCCGGCCGTCCTCCTGAAAAATCGAACGAACGCCTGCTCGTCAAAACCGGTGGCCGTGTGTCGTTCGTCGACGTCGAGTCGATCGACTGGGTCGAGGCCGAGGGCAATTACGTGCGGATGTACTGCGGTGATCAGGTGCACGTGATGCGCGAGACCATGAATGCGCTGATCGAGCGGATCGGGCCGAAGCGCTTCTTCCGCATCCACCGCTCACGCATCGTCAATGTGAGGCGCGTGAAGGAGTTGTTGATCTCGGGCGGTGGCGATTACCAGGTCGTGCTGTGGGATGGTACCAAGCTCGGTTTGAGCCGGCTATATCGCGACGCCTTGCAGGACGAACTATTGCGGCGCTGATTCCATCGCCATGATGTTGGACTCGCGGCGATCCCAATGCGCGTAGATGACTTTGCCATCACGCGTGACCGCGAATCCCGGCCATGAGTAGTTGCCAAGCCACGCGACATCGACTCCGGTTCCGCCGCTCAATGGCGCGCGTCGGACCACCGGCTGATCCGCAGTCGCGCCGATGAAATAGATGCCGTTGGCGTTGACGCGCCAGTTCAGGTTCTCGGCGGCACGCACGTTCGGCACGAGCAGCGAAGCCGGGCCGCCAGTCGCGGCCATCACCCACACCCCGGGCTGCTCCAGCCGCGTAAAGAAAATCTGCCGGCCGTCCGGCGACGGTTGAGCGGCATATCCGCCGTCGACCGTCAGCTGGGTGCGGACGCGATCGGCGAGGCGCATCTGCATCACCTGCCACGTGCCGGACTGGCGGGCGCCAAACAGCAGAGACGATCCGTCGTGCGACCAGGATGGCGCAATCTCGTCGTCCTGATCGTCGGTCAAGCGCGTCTGCACGCCGGTGGCGACATCGATCACGTACACGTCCGGTTGCCCGTTTACGGTGGCGCTGATCAGGATGCGGCTGCCGTCCGGTGACCATCGCGGCGCGCGAATTGGCGCGCGGCCGAATTTGCTGAGCTGCCGAGCCTGATCGCCGTCGCGGTTCGCGACCCAGACTTCGGCGTTGCCGGAACGCGTCGAGACGAATGCGATCTGCCGCTCATCCGGAGAGAGCTCGGGCGAATGGTTCCACTGATCCGAGGTCTGCACCGTCGGGCGAAGGGTCGCCGTCAGATCGCCTTCGAGGTCGAGGCGATTCACGATCGGCGCCTCCCACAGATTGATCTCGTACGACCAGCTTTCGTAGGTGACGCGGCCGCTGCCACGAGCCACCGACGGGTGTTTCAGCTTCGCCGCGCCGCCGACGACCAACGTCGGATTGGTGCCGTCGGTGCCGACGCGCCAGATGGTGTAGCCGCCGGCGCGGTCGGTGGCATAGACGAGCGATCCGCCATCCGCGCTCCAATCGAGGCCGACGAGATCCTGGTTGTCGAAGGTGAGGCGGGTCGGGCTGCCGCCGCCGATCGGCATCATGAAAATGTCGGCGGTTGCGCCGTTGATGCCGCGGACGAACGCGATGCGCGATCCGTCGGGCGAAACCGTCGGCGAATGATCGCCGAGCGTCCCCGGGGGTGGCAGCGTCAGTGTTTCGCGGACGCCGTTGGCCGTTGCCACGCGCGCGATTTGCCACCCGCGGATCGGGTCGGTGCCGGGCGCGAACGACTCCACCAGCCAGTCGCCGTCTCTCGACCAGCTGAGTCGCGGCTCTTCGAAGTTGCCGCACGCCGCCAGCCGGCGCTCGCGGCGATCCGCCATCGACATTAGCATGATGTCGCAGGTGCGCCCGTCGATGCGCGTGAACGCGAGTGTCGATCCATCCGCTGACCACGCCGGATAGCGATCGTCCGCCGGATGCGCGGTGATGCGTTCAGGCGTATGACCCGCGCCCGTTGTCATGTAGATGTCGGCTTGGCCCGCCTCGCTCGGATCGGGACGCATCGCGAAGGCCAGCCGGCTGCCGTCAGGACTTAGTGCAGGATCCGATTCGTTCAGCGGACCCGACGTCATCGCCACGAACCGGATCGACGCGGGCGGCGGTTCGGCGGCAGGCTCGCGAGAGGCCAGCACGATGACCACGGCACTGAGGGCCGCGATCAGGCCGATCGACGCCGCGATCGCGAACCGGTTGACGCGGCGTGGCGGTTCTTTCGCTTCGATGGCGGCGGCGACCGGGATCGCGATCGCGGATTGCGGGCGGCGAACCGGCGCAATCAGGCGGTAGCCGCGCTTACGAATCGTCTCGACGTACGCCGGCTTCGCGGTCTCGTCTCCGAAGGCGCGGCGCAACTCCCGAATCGCGCGATGCAGCACGTCGTCGGTGACGAAGACGCCGGACCATACTCTGGCGACGAGCGCCTCGCGCGTGACGACTTCGCCGGGTGTTTCGGCTAGCGCTTCGAGCACTTGCATCACTTTCGGCTCGACGCGCACTTCCTCGCTGCCGCGAGTTAATCGATTGAGAGATGGATGGACGGTCCACTCGCCCACCTCGAACGGCTTCACCCCCCTATGTTAGCTCCCCGCTCGGCAATGTTGGTGCCTGACACCAACCTTTGCCAGGCCGGCAACAGTGGTGCCTGACACCAACCGTTGCCACGCACGCGGCAATGGTGGTGCCTGACACCAACCGTTGCTTGCGGAAGCAATTTCGGCGATCCATTGACAGCCTTTGCTATTTCCAACCCCATCCCCGACCGACAACAGGAATTGGTCATTCACCGACAACAAGAATTGGTTATTAGGGCCAGGTACACTCCACCCGCTCCTCGCAAGCTCGGGGGGCCGGTTATTGAGGGCCAGGTACACTCCCCGCTCGTCGGTCATTCGGGGTGATTAGGGGCCGGGTGCCGCGCAGACTGGTTATTCGGTCTGGCGCACACGACCGGCAGGTAATCAGGTGTCAGCGACACTCAGCCGGTGATGGATGGCATCCCCCAACCCGCGCGTGGGTGGAGTGTACCTGCCACCTAATAACCACGCGGGTGGAGTGTACCTGGCCCGTTACAACCCAGTGGGTGGACTGTACCTGGTCCCCAATAACCGGCCTGGTCCCCAATAACCGGCCTGGTCCCCTAACTAACCGGCCTGTCCCCAATGACCGGCCCTCAAGATCAACGATTCCTCGGCAAACCATCGGGTGGGGATCCGGGCCGGAATCGGCCGGCGGACGTATAAACCGGCATGCCCGTTATCGCTCTGACCGTCAATAACCGCGTCGTCCAAGTCGATGTCGACGCGGATACGCCACTCCTCTGGGTGCTGCGCGATCACCTTCATCTGGTCGGGACGAAGTTCGGCTGCGGCGGCGGCTTCTGCGGTGCCTGCACCGTCCACCTCGACGGTGCAGCGACGCGAGCCTGCTCGACGCCGGTCGGCAAGATTGGCCGACGCCGCGTCACGACCATAGAAGGTCTCTCGGCCGCCGGCGATCATCCAGCGCAACGCGCGTGGGAAGACCTAGACGTCCCGCAATGCGGTTACTGTCAGGCGGGGCAGATCATGAGCTGCGCTGCTCTGCTCGCCCGAACCCCGAGTCCGACGGACGACGAGATTGCCGCGGCGATGAACGGCAACATCTGCCGCTGCGGCACCTACCTCCGTATTCGCGCGGCCGTTCGACGCTCGGCTGAACTCAGTCCGCGGCCGACGCAGGAGTAACAACGATGCTGAGCGACATTCGCTACGCCTGGCGGCTGCTCTGCCGCGACTGGCGCTTCTCGATCACGCTGATCGCAACGCTGGCCACCGGCATCGCCGCCAGCGGCGCCATCTTCAACGTCGCCAACGCCACGTTGCTGCGGCCGCTGCCGATTCCCGACGAGACGCAGGTCTTTCGACTGCGCGATTACACGCAGAATCCGGGCGGTCAGCGCGTGATGCGATCGACGCGCGTGCCCAACTTTCTCTCGATCAGCGAAGAGACGCGCAGCTTCAGCGCGGTGGCGGGCATGTATCGCCTGGAGTGGTCGCTGATTGACGGCGACGCCGCGGTGCCCGTGAAAACGATTCTCGTCACACCCGGCTGGCAGCCGCTGCTGGCGCGAAGGTGATCGCCGGCCGCGGCTTCACCGCCGTTGAAGAGGCGACAGGCCTCGATGCCAACGTCATCGTCATCAGTCACGCGTTATGGCAGCAGCGCTTTGGCGGACACGCGAGCGCTGTCGGCAAGACGATTCGGATCGAGGACCGCGTCGTCACCATCGTCGGCGTGCTCGCACCCGGCTTCCGATTCCCATACGACGGCGAAGCCTGGATGCCAGTGCGACCGCTGCCGACCAGCGAAGTATCGCTCGCGGTGTTTGCGCGTCTCGCGCCTGGAGTAACGCGGCAACAGGCACAAGCGGATCTCGACGCGATCGCGACCCGGGCAGAAGCGGTGCGCCCCGTCGCCAATCGAGGACTCGGCTTCGCGATGGTGCCAATCCGCGAGGACTTCGTCGGCAACCAATATCGGACGACGTTCGCGCTGATGGCGGCGTCGATACTCCTGCTGCTCCTCGCCTCGGCCAACGTCGCCAATCTGCTATTGGTTCGCGGAATCGGACGCGCCAGGGAGATTGCCGTGCGCATGGCGCTCGGTGCTGAGCGCTCACGACAGTTGCGTCAGTTGCTGGTCGAGAGCGTGATGTTCGCCGCGATCGGCACCGTCGTCGGCCTTGCGCTCGCGGCGCCGATCAGCGCATCGATGACCGGGTTGGTGCCGAACACTCTCCGCGACCAGCTCGGCATGACGGATACCACGATCGACTGGCGAGCCGCGATATTCGCCGCTGCGGTCACCGCGACATGCGGGATCCTCGCGGGACTGACGCCCGCGCTACGCCTGCTGCGCACCGATGCTGCCGCCGGCCTGCGCCAGAGCTCGCGCAACGTATCGGGAACACCGCGCATCATGCGCGCGCTGGTTGTCGTGGAAGTCGCGATCGCGAGCGTGCTGCTGATCACTGCGGGCATGATGGCCGATAACTTCCGCCGTCTGCTCGACGCCGATCTCGGGTTGCGCGCCGAACAGCTGATTTCGATTCGCCTGCCCTTGCCGGCTCGATACGACACCGCCGAACGGCGTATTGCACTCGCGCGCCAGCTCGTTGAAACCGGCCAATCGATTCCAGGCACCGAACGCGCAGGCATCGTCAGCGTCAACCCGATCGATCGCGGCAGTTTCGGCGCAGCCATCGAATCAGAAGATCAGCCGCTCGCGCCCGGCCAGAGCGCGCCGGTCGTCAACCACCGTCTGGTGACTCCAGATTGGCTGCCCACCGCCGGCGTCGCTCTCCTCGAAGGGCGGCAGTTCACCAGCACTGATTCCGCGGCCGGACTGCCTGTCGCGATCATCAGCAAGCGATTCGCGACTCGCCTGTCGCCAAACAGCAGCGCAATCGGCAAGCGAATCCGACAAGCGCGTCCCGACGCTCCCTGGATCACCGTCGTCGGCATCGTCGCCGACGTGCGTGATACCGGCGAGTGGCAGGAAACGTGGTACGTCCCGTACGAGCAGCATGCCGGGACGCTCGCCGGCGCGACGATGCATCTGATGATGCGATCCAGCGTGGATGCTGCTACGACGATCGCCGCGATCCGCCGAGCCGTCGCTTCGATCGATACGCTCCTGCCCGTCCCGGAGCCAACCGTGATGGCCACCCTCTGGAAAGACGCGCAGGTCGAGCAGCGCATGGGCGCCGTCACCTCGAGCGTGTTTGCCGCGAGCGGGCTGCTGCTGTCCGCGCTCGGCACGTTCGGGGTGCTCGCGTACCTGGTGTCGTCGCGGGCGCGTGAGTTCGGCATCAGGCAGGCAATCGGAGCAAGCCCGTTCCAAGTCCGCGCGCTCGTTCTTCGCGACGGCGCCGTCATGATGCTGTCCGGACTCGCATTGGGCGGCCTGTTGAGCATCGCCGCCGTCCGCGCCCTGCAGGGCGTCGTCACGGAAACGTCGGGGTTCCCTACCGGGCTCGGATGGTCTGCCGCGGTGGTCGTGCTGGCCGCCGGCATGACCGCCGCCTTCGCGTCTGCCCGTCGAGCCACCGCCATCGCGCCAGTCGATGTGATGAGGAGCGAGTAATGCGATCACGTCAGGACGTTCTCAAGGACGCCAAGCATGGCGTCGTCGAGCAGCCTTCAGCCGTCGGCGTTCCGATTTCAGCGGGACGCACGTCACGGCGGACATTCATCACGACGAGCGTTGCCGCGACGGGTGGCCTGATCGTCGCGTTGCAATTCGCGGAGGCCGAGATCAGCGGCGCACAGATGCACACGAACGCGCCGTCAGGACCGGCGCCATTTCCCAGCCATTACATCCAGATCGATCCCGATGATCGCGTGCTGATCTGGTCGGCCCAACCTGAGATGGGCGAAGGCACCAAGACGTCACTGCCGATGCTCATCGCCGAAGAGCTCGACGCCGACTGGACGAAAGTGCGAATCGACGATGCACCGCTCGATCGACGGTATGGGGGACAGGGTGTGGGTGGAAGCGATGCGATCCGATCCGATTGGGACGACCTGCGTCGCGTCGGCGCAACCGCCCGAACGTTGTTGATTGCGGCAGCCGCCGTGGAGTGGAACGTGCCCGCGGCAGAGTGCGATACAGCAATGCACGTCGTCAGACACCGCGCTACCGGACGACAAGCCACTTTCGGCTCGCTCGCCTCGCGTGCTGCGATGCTTACGGCGCCCCGTGAGATCTCGCTCAAAGACCCGGCGCAATTTCGCCTAATCGGCACGCGCATCAACGGCACCGATAACCACAAGGTCGTAACGGGCCAGCCGTTGTTCGGCATCGACGTGCGGCTACCAAACATGAAATTCGCCGCGATCGCGAAGTGCCCGGTCTTCAATGGGCGGCCCATCAAGATCGATGCGACCAAAGCCCGACACGTTGCAGGCGTTCGCGACATCGTCGAGATCAAAGGCCTCGACAATCCGACCTTCCTGATGCCCGGTGTCGCCGTGGTCGCCGATTCGACATGGGCGGCGTTCAAGGGCCGCGAGGCGCTGATCGTGCAGTGGGATGAAGGTCCGTACGCGTCCGAAAGCAACGCGAGCCTGACCGACCAGTTCCACAAGCTGCTGGCAGCACCGCCGGCGACGCTGCACAACTCCGGGAGCGTCGAGGCCGCGCTCGACAGCGCGACGACGGTCGTGGACAACACGTATTCATATCCGTTCGTCTCACACGCGACGCTCGAGCCGCACAACTGCACTGCCGATTATCGGCCGGCGACCGGCGAGATCTGGATCAGAGGTCCGATTCAAATGCCGATGAGCGCGCAATCGATCGTGGCGCGGGCGACGGGTATCGCCATCGATAAGATCCACGTGCACGCGACACGCATCGGCGGTGGATTCGGAAGGCGGTTGATGTCCGATTACGCCGCCGAAGCGGCGGTGGTCGCGAAGGCGATTGGCGGCCCGGTGATGATCGTCGACGATCGCGAAGGCGATCTTCAGCACGATTACTATCGCCCTGCGGCCATGCAGCGGCTGCGCGTCGGGGCTGACGCGGCGGGCAAAATCGTCGCGTGGGACCACATCCTGGCCAGCTGCTCGCGGAACGTGTACCGCAAGGATCCGCGCGGCGAGCATTCCACGGAGACCTACGGGTCCTATGTCGGTCGCGTGCAGCGGCTCGATCAGCTCGACGCCGATCTCCAGCCGACGCGCATTCCGAATGCGCGCCTCCGCTACGGCAGCCCGTTGACCGGAGTGGCGACAGGGGCGTGGCGTGCGCCGGCCCATGTCGTCAACGCCTTCACCATCGAGACGACGATCGACGAGCTGGCAGCGCGGGTGAAGCGCAGTGCCGTGGACGTCCGGCTGGAGATCCTTGGTGAGACCGCCGACGTCCCCAAGAGCGAGACGGATCAAAGCCCATACGATCCAGCGCGGATGCGGCAGGTGTTGCTCGAAGCCGCCGAACGCGGCGGATTCGGAAAACCCGCCCCCGGCGGCCGTGCCCGAGGCCTTGCGATGCATTACACGTTCGGGTCGTACTGCGCTCACGTCGTTGAACTGTCGGTCGCGCCGGGCAGCAACGGCCAGAAGCGAGTGACCATACACCGCGTCGTGTCGGTTGGCGACGTCGGTCAGCCCGTCAATCTCTCGATGCTCGAAGCGCAAATGCAGGGCGGCATCATCGATGGCCTGGGTGCCGCGTTCTACGGCGAGGTGCCGATTACCGGCGGCCGCGCCTTGTCACGAAATTTCGGCGATTACCGGTTGATTCGCATGCGCGAGGCGCCGCTGGCGATCGAGTCGCATTTCATCACGAGCACGCGGCGCCCGACGGGGTTCGGTGAACCGCCGTTACCGCCCATCGCACCCGCGGTGGCGAACGCCATCGCGGCGGCAACCGGCGAGCGCATTCGCATGATGCCCTTCGCCAAGACGGGGTACGTGCTGGGGTGATCAGGTGACTTTCGCCGTTCGGCGTGGATAGACTAAGCGGCTATGAGCCGCACATTGGTGGTCATTGTCGTCCTCGCCTGCATTGTCACACTCGACGCACAATCGGTTACGTACCCGGATCCCACCCAACGGGTGCTGACGCACCGCGAGCAGGCCGCCCTGGTTACGCCGTGGATCAAGAAACGTTTCGATACGCTGCTCGGGCCGTTGATGACGCGCGAGGGAATCGATATGTGGATCATCCCGACGCGCGAATACAACGAGGATCCGGTATTCGATTCAATGGCGCCGCTCACCTACTTTGCATCGCGGCGGCGGACCATTCTGGTCTTTTACAACCCGGGCGGTGGCCAGCCGGCGGAGCGTTACTCGATCGGCCGCTTCGACTACGACGGCATCTACACACTGGTGCCGACGCACAACGATGCCCAGTACGAGGGGCTGCGCAAGCTGGTCGACGAGAAGAACCCGAAGGTGATTGGCATCAACGAGTCGGATGCCTGGCAGCACGCCGACGGCATCACCGCGAACGAGAAACGCCGTCTCGTCGAGGCACTCGGTGCGGCGAACGCCGCGAAGATCAAGTCCGCGGAGATGCTCGCCGTCGGCTGGCTCGAAGTGAAACTCCCGGAGGAGCTCGACGCCTACCGCCATGCGATGAAAGTCGCGCACATGGTGATTCGCGAAGCGTTTTCGAACAAGGTCATCACACCGGGCAAGACCACCAACGAGGATGTCGCCTGGTGGATGCGCCAGCGCGTCGCCGAACTGGGGCTCGGCAAATGGTTCCAGCCGTCGGTGACGATCTGGCGGCAGGGGGAGAAAACCAACCCGCGCGGCGTCATCCAACCCGGCGACATGCTGCACACCGACTTCGGCATCGTGTATCTCGGGCTTTCCACCGACACCCAACACAACGCCTACGTCTTGAAGCCGGGCGAGACGGACGCGCCGGCAGGCTTGAAGGCAGGTTTGAAGGCCGCCAACCGTTTACAAGATCTCACGATGCAGTACGCGCGTCTGGAGCGCACCGGTAACCAGGCGCTCGCCGACGCGCTCGCCCACGCGAAGAAGGAGGGCCTGGTCCCGTCGATCTATTGCCATCCGGTCGGGTATCACGGCCACGGGGCCGGTCCGCCGATCGGGATGACCGACTACCAGCAGGGCGTCCCGATTCGCGGCGACTACGTGTTCCGCCCGAACACATGGCATTCGATTGAGCTCAACGTGACGCATCAGGTGCCGGAGTGGGGCAATCAACCGGTGCGCTTCGCACTCGAGGAGGACGCGGCGATCATGCCGGGCGGCAAGTGGGACTGGATCGACGGCCGCCAAGAGACTTTTTACTTGATCAAACCGTGAGGGCCGCCGCCGTTGCCGTCGTCGCGGCACTGCTGGCGTGCGCGCCGGCGACCGTCGCGCAGCGCAGGCCAGCACCCGTGCAGAGCTACAAGGTCATCGCCGAGTATCCCCACGATCAGTCTGCCTTCACGCAGGGACTGGTGTTTGCGGACGGGCACCTTTACGAAAGCACCGGGCTGGAGGGAGAGTCGACGTTACGTCGCGTCGACCTGACGACTGGCCGAACGCTGCAGCGTGTCGACGTGCCGCCGCAGTACTTTGCTGAAGGTCTGGCGCTGGTCGGCGACGAGCTGCTCCAGCTGACGTGGAAACACAAGCTGGGTTTCGTCTACGACCGCGCGACGTTCAAACAAAAACGCACGTTCAGCTACAACACCGAAGGCTGGGGTATCGCCTACGATGGCTCGTCGCGCCTGATCATGAGCGACGGCAGCGACGCGTTGACGTTCCTCGATCCCAAATCGTTCGCGCCCCTCAAAACCCTGCGCGTGCGTGACGGCGCCAAGCCGGTCAGCAACCTCAACGAGCTTGAATGGATCGAAGGCGAGGTCTGGGCGAATGTGTGGACGACCGATCGCATCGCGCGCATCTCGCCCAACACCGGCGAGGTCAATGCGTGGATCGATTTGTCGACGCTCTACCCGCGCGCGCAGCGCCTGCCGCCGGCCGACGAATTGAACGGTATTGCGTACGACAGGGCCACCCGCCGGATTTTCATCACCGGCAAGAAGTGGCCCCGCCTCTATCAGATTGCCGTGCCGTAAAGGAACGGGGTCCCCTGAGAGGCTGGATTGGGACCGCGTCGCCGAGCGATTGAGCCGCTATTTGAGTCTGAGCGGCGCCGCGCCCGCGACGCGATAGATCGGATACGTCTGGCCGCTCGCGATCCCTTCCTCGATGATGTTCCACGTCACCAGGCTGTCGTCGCTCTCCGGCTCGAGCAGATAAAACGCGAGCCGTGCCAGTGGCTGATTCGCGGGAATGTAGATCGACCCGGCTTGCACGGTGAGCTGCGCCTTGTCGTAGGTGCCCTTCAGCCGCACTTCCTGACGCCCCTGGAACACGCGTTCCTGTTTGGAGAAGTCCGTAATCGAAAACCGTTGGACGGCGAGTTGGGCATCGGCAGCCAGTTCCTGCATCCGGACACCGTGCCACCGCAAGCGCTCGAGTGCGGCGGTGAGGCGAGGCGTCAGATTGCGCGGGATCACCCACCCTCTTGGCATGGCCAGCGATCGCGTCGCCACGAAAATGCCGTAGTCCTTCATCGCCACCGGAACGGCCATCGGCGCCATCACCAGCATTTCGCGGTTCGAATTTGGATTCAGCTGCTTGGTGACATCGCCGACGAGGATGTCAACCTTCTCCCCCAGCGCCGCGATCTGAATGTCGACGCCGAGCTCGGGCGTCGCGGAGTTCGCGGCGGTCAGCACCCGATCCGCCTGCGCGGTCAGCGTCATGATCTGCTTGGCATTGGCGGCCACCGACTTGTAAATCTCGTGGACGAAATCTTCGGTAACCTCGACCCGTCCCTTGAAATCCAGATAGCTGTACGCCTCTGAGAGAATCGCAATGCGGTTGCGCAAGCCGACATAGTTGTTGCCGAACCGCGGGCGGTGGTCGAAGGTCCGCCAGGTGACGTTGCCGGGATTTGCGGGATCGATGCGTGCGCTCTCGCGGCCGCTGCCGTCCTCCGGCGAGAAGTTGCCGTAGTAATAGGTGCGCCAGTTGTGGCTCTTCAACATGGCCTGCGTGATCGGCGCGAGCATCCGGCTGCGCGTGAACTCGGTCAGCCGCGGATCGGCGTTGGGATTCAAGATGGGCGAGTAGGTCAGGTGATAGCCGTGATACGAGCCGTTGGTCGTGTGCAGATCGACGGCCACGTGCGGATCCCACTTGTTCATCAGGCCGACCAGCGACCGCGCTTCCGCGCTATCGAGCTTCATGTAGTCGCGGTTGAGATCGAGACCCTTGCTGTTCTCTCTGGTGCCCACCCCGCCAACCGGCCCGTTCTGCGCGGTGCGGTTCATCGGCGTGACCTTCTCGTTGCCGTCGGCGTTGTAATTCGGCGCGATCAGGAACACCAGCTGCCGCGACATCGGCTTCAGGTCGCCGGAGACAATACGGCGCGCCAGCATCAGCATCGCCTCCTTGCCTTCGACTTCGCCGGCGTGGATGTTGGCCTGCACGAACACCAGCGGCCGTCCGAGCTTGCGCGCGGCGGCGGGGGTCGTGACTTTCGGGTCCGAGATCACCATCAGCGGTAAATCTCGTCCCTCTTCGGTCTTGCCAAAGCTCTCGGTATGCACCAGCGGGCTGGTGGCCGCGAGTCCCTTGATCACGCGCACGACGTCATCCGACGTGCTGGTGTGCTCGTAGTTCGTGATTTCGGCGCGGGTCCGCATGTCGGCGCTTTGCGCGTCGTCGCTCGGGGTGAAGGTGGCCGCGCTGCCAGGCGTCATGGCGCACGACAGCAGTGCCGCTAGGAACACACGCATCGATCGTCCTCGGAACACAGGTGCTCTATTGAGAAGCGGTTGTGGTGGTCGCCGGCTGCAGGTACTTGTTGAACCAGTTCAGGTACCGCTGCAGGCGATCGCGCTCGTAGCTCGGAATGGTCAGGCCGTGGAATTGCCCGGGATAGATCACCAGCTGGGTATCGACGCCAAGACTCTTCAACGCCTGATACATCTGCTCGCCGCCCGCGATCGGCACGTTGAAGTCTTTCTCGCCACCCATGAACAACGTCGGCGTCTTGATCTTGTCGGCATTGAAGAACGGATAGGACACCTTCATCCATTTGTCCTTGGTCTTCCAGGGCGGGCCCATTTCCTGGTCGTACTGGACGATGTATTGATCGATGCCGTACATCGTGAACTGCATCGAGCTGCCGGCGCCGCTCACCGCCGCCTTGAAGCGTTGATCGGTCGCAATCGTGTAATTGGTCGAGATGCCGCCGTAGCTCCAGCCACCGATGCCCAGGCGGTTCGGATCGGCAATGCCCTGCCGCACCGCTTCGTCGACGGCGCCAAGCAGATCAACGACTTCGAGGTTGCCCCAGTCGCCGTGAATCACCTTCTGCCACTGATTGCCACGGCCGGCGCTGCCCCGATAGTTGATGGCCAGCACGACGTAGCCGTTCGCCGCAAAAAACTCGCGATCGAACGAAAACGCGTGCTGATCCTGGCTGTTCGGCCCACCATGAATGATCAGCAGCGTCGGATACTTCGTACCCGGCGTATAGCCGGCCGGCTTGACGATCAGGCCGTTGACCTGCGCGCCGTCCTTGCTCTTCGAGGTGAAATCCTCCGTCGTGGCGAGCTGCAGCTCCGCCAGCAGCTTGTCGTTGTGCTTCGTCAGCTGACGCAGGTTCGAGCCTTCGAGCGCGTAGATCTCGTTGAACCTATTCGGCTCGCCGGCGATCACCGCGAAATGACCATCCTTGCCGGCGTTGAGGGCCGAGATCACGCGGCGGCCCGACGTCTTGCGCTGAATCGCACCGTCTGGATTCTCCGCGGGAACCGTCGCGACATGGTTCGTCCGATCGTCCTGCAGGAGGAACGAAATGTGCTGGCCGTCCGCCGACCACGCGATGTTCGACACCGCGCGATCCAGCTGCGGCATGTAGATCGTCGGCCGCTGCGTCGGCCCGATCTGCGCCGGCGGATCCGCCGGCACGACGATCAACTTGTTCATGCCGTATGCGGTGTTCTGATCGTTGTCGCCGAGCAGGACGGCAATGCGGCTGCCGTCGGGGCTCCATACCGGCCGGCCGCCTTCGCCGTCGACAGTCTTGGTGATCTGACGCGGCGCGGCGCCGGCGCGCGCCTCGACCACCCAGACATCCTCGTTCGACGTGCGATCGGGGTCGGCATGTCCGCGCTTGCTGAGGAACGCCAGCAGCTTGCTGTCGGGTGACCACGACGGGCTGCGGTCGTCGGTGCCGCCGCTGGTGATCATCGTCGCGGTCTTCGTCGCCACGTCGAACACACCAATGTGACTGTAGAGATGTTTCAGGTAGCCGGTACGATCTTCCTTGAAGTGGTACCGATCGATGACGATCGGCGGCGGTGTCTTGCGCTTCCACCCGTCCATCTTCTCGGGTTCATCGGCGGGATCCTGATCGGTGGCAGTGAACGCGATCTTCGTCGAGTCCGGAGACCATTGAATGTCGTTGACCCCGCCCTTGAGGTCGCTGACACGCTGCGCTTCGCCGCCGGCCCGGTTGAGCAGCCAGATTTGCCCGCCGCGGCGGCGTTCCTCCTCGGTGCCGCGTGAGGCGACGAACGCCAGGTACTTGTTGTCCGGACTCCAGCGCGGCGACGATTCGCTGTCGGGCGAGGACGTCAATTGCAGCGTCTCGCTGCCGTCCCACTTCACCATCCAGATGTCGGTATTACGGCGATCCTTCTCGGCGTCGATGGTCGACACGGTGTAGGCGACCCAGACGCCGTCCGGCGATCGTTGCGGATCACCAATCGACACGACCCGCGAATGATCGTCGAGCGTAATCGCACGTTTCCCGGTCTGGCCCTGAACGGCAACAGAGGCGACGACGACGGCCACGGCACAAGCAAGCAGTGTACGCATAGGGTTCTTCTATAGAGACGTGCCAACCGGGCGATGGGTTGTCAGTATATCCGCGAGCGCGCGACGGCGGCACACGCGATGCCGCCTTACTTCACGATGGCGGTAATTGGAATCGAGATACCGCCGTCAGTTTCCAGCTTCAGCGCGATGGCGTCGCCCGGTTTGGGCGGGGTCTTCAAACCGGTGACCAGCACGAGCGGCCCCCCCACCTTCAATTCGACGGAGCCGAACGACGGAATAGTAATGTTCGTGGTCGCTTTATCGCCATCCCGCAACTCGACCTTCCCGGCCTCCGACGTACCCGACTGCACGTACACGTCATACATCGTCGGGTTGTTGAGGGTGGCGTAAATGGCGACGCCGTCCTTGACGATGCCGGCCGAAGCGTCAGCGGCAGTTGGGTCTTTGCCTTGTGCGTGAAGCGGCAGGAATATCAGCGCCGTGACGATCGAGATCCCTAGGAATGTCATCAAAAAAACCTGTATCTGCGTTTCGAGCCGAGCCTGTCTATTTTGGCAAGGGTTGGGGCATATCCGCCACTACGTAGATCACCGTCGTGAGCGCAGCAGCTGCTGTCGAAACCTCCTTCGGGTCGATGCGCTCCACGGTATCGGCGGGCGTATGGTGAATCGTGAAGTACTTCGTCGCATCGCCTCCGTAGGCGAGCATCGGCACTTTGCCGAGCGTGGCAATCGGGCCGATGTCGGCGCCGCCGCCACCGCCTGTCACCTCCGCGAGACCGAGCGGTTCGAGCAGCGTCGCAATTTCACCGATGATTTTCCGCGCCGCGTCGGACCCCGTGAAGCCAAGCCGCGCGGGATGGAACACGCCTGAATCGGATTCGACGGCGAGCACGTGGCGGGCGGCCTCGGCGGCGTGCGCGTCGCGGTAGCCGTTGCCGCCGCGTAGTCCGTTCTCTTCGTTCGTGAACAGCACGATCCGCACGGTGCGCTTCGGCCGAATGTTCAACTTCTTCATCAGGCGCGCCGCCTCCCACGTCACGATGCAGCCCACGGCATCATCCGAGGCGCCAGTGCCGGGATCCCAGGAGTCGAAGTGGCAGCCGGCCAGGACGATCTCTTCGGGCTTTTCACTGCCCCTGATCTCGCCGATCACATTGAAAGACTCGGCGTCGGCCTCGAACTTCGCCTCCATCTTCAATCGCACACGGACGTTGATCCCGCGGTTGACGAGACGCTGAATCCGATTGGCGTCCTCGGCGGCGATCGCGGCGGCGGGAATCCGGGTGACGCCGTCGGCGTAGCTCATGTTGCCGGTATGCGTGGTCCGCAAACCCATCGGCCCGACCGAGCGCACGAGCGACGCCACCGCCCCATGACGGGCGGCCATCGACGCGCCGCCGGACCGATACGGCACCGTGGCCCCGTAGTCGGTGTACGGCACGTTGAAGAGCACGATCTTGCCTTTGACCTCAGCGGCGCGCTTGTTCAACTCGTCACCGCTCGAGACGACGACGACGTCGGCTTCGATGCCGCCGGCGGGCGTTGCGACGCTGCCGCCTAGACCGAGCATCGGGATCACGTGATGCGGCGGGTTGGTGATCTCGAGACTTTCATTGCCGCGAAGCCATCGCGGAACCATCACGCGCTCGGTGTGGACGTTCTCGAGGCCGTCACGCTTCATTGCCGCTTGCGCCCAGACGATGGCACGCGCGAGATTGTCAGAGCCGCTGAGGCGCTGGCCGTAGGTATCTGTAAGCTCGGCCAGCCGGTCCCACGCGAACTGGTCCGACTGCGCGGCCGCGATCAGCTTCTGCACGTTCGGACGGTAGGCATCCAGCCACGCGGGATCGCTCGCGCGCTGCCGCGC
>DASPNQ010000238.1:0-9452 GCA_035626435.1 Vicinamibacterales bacterium | reverse complement strand
ATGCGGCGCAATTGACGGCGTAATCAATTCGTCGTTGGCGAATTCCTTCGCGAATGCTTCGGTGCGCTTCAGCGCTTCGGCGGGTGTCTTCGCATCGGCGACCGGGAACTCGATGATGGTCTGACCCAGGACACCGCGCAGGCCCGCGGCCTTGGTGACGCGCCCGACCTCCTCCTCGAAGTAATACATGTCGGCGTACGTGGTCGTGCCCGACTGGATCATTTCGAGCGCCGCCAGCCTCGTGCCGATACGGACGAATTCCGGCGAGACGGTTTTCGCCTCCGCGGGGAAAATGTATTTCTGCAGCCAGTCCATCAACGCAAGGTCGTTTCCCAGTCCCCGGTACATCACCATCGCGGCGTGGGTGTGGGTATTGATCAAGCCGGGCATCACGACCTTGCCGGCCGCGTCAATCGTCTCGGCGGCCCGGTAGCTTGCGGCAATGGCGGCGGGCGAATCGACGGCGACGATCTGATTGCCGTTGATGGCGACGGCTCCGGGACTGAGGACGCGGCGCGCGTCGTCCACGGTGATCACAATTCCGTTGGTGATAATCAGGGAGACCGCGGCGGGTTGTTGCGCGGCGATCGGCGCGGCGAGCATGAGCGTGAGTGCGGCGACCGTACGGCGAATCTGCATGCGCGAAGAATTGTACGTGAATCGAGAATTACGTGTAAGCTCTGAGCACCGTGCTGCAGCTGGTCACACACCCACTCGTTCACGAGTGCCTGGCCGAACTCCGCGACAAACACACCACGCCAGAACGTTTCCGCGCCCTGACCAATCGAATCAGTGTCTTGCTCGGCGCCGAAGCGCTGCGCGACGTGCCGACCATCGAAGGCGTGGTCGAAACACCATTGGGGCCATCGCCATGCCGGCGAATTGCGGCTGACGTCGTGGTCGCGCCGGTCCTGCGCGCCGGGCTCGGCATGGTGCCCGGCCTGCTCGAGCTCGTCCCCTACGCGCGCGTCGGGCACCTGGGCTTGCAGCGAGACGAGCGCACGGCGGTGGCCTCGCAGTACTACGCCAAGTTGCCGAAGGACATCGGCAAGAGCTACGTGTTGCTGATCGACCCAATGCTCGCCACCGGCGGCAGTGCGGTCGCCGCGCTCGACGTGTTGACGAAAGCGGGCGCGCGGCATCTGCGCCTGGTCTGCATCGTGGCGGCGCCGGAGGGCATCAAAGCCGTCGAAACCGCGTATCCGTCAGTGCCGATTTTTACGCCGGTGGTCGATCGCGAATTGAACGCGAACAAGTTCATCGTGCCGGGTCTCGGAGACTTCGGCGACCGCTTGTTCGGAACTGTTTAGGGATGTGAAGTGGTGCGCGCTGGTGGATTCGAACCACCGACCCCCGCCGTGTGAAGGCGGTGCTCTACCGCTGAGCCAAGCGCGCGCCCAGACGCATGATCATATCACCAACTGAGCCTTTGCCGGCGTCGGGCACGCGCTTCGGGACGCCGCAGATCCTTGCGGCGCTCGCATTCTTCCTCGTTGCGCTCATCTTCCTTGGCTGGGACCTCGGCTCACGTCCCGTCGACGCCAGCGAACTGACGCTGCTTCACGCGTCGCGCGCCGTCGGTCCGTCAACGCCGCTGTTCTTCCACGTCGCCAACGAGCAGTGGCTGCAGCCGTTGGCCGTGTACGCGACCGCACTGGTCGACGCGGCCGGAGGCGGCGATCTCTCCGCGCGCATCGCGAGCGTCGTGGTCGGTGCCGTGGATGTCGGCCTCGTATTCGTTGCCATGAGGCTTGTCGTCAGCGCGCCTGCCGCGGCCATCGCCACGAGCGTGCTGCTGGCAATGCCCGCGCATATGACGCTGGCGAGGCTCGGTACCGACGCCATTTACCCGACGCCGTTCGTATTGGTGTGGTTAATCGGGTTGTTGCGTTTCCTGCAAGCAAATTCAATGGTGGCGCTCGCCGTTGCCGCTGCGTCGCTCGGGGTAGGCGTCTATTCGCACCCGGCCGCGCCGCTCACGATGCTGTGGCTGGGAATCGTGACAGTGGCAGTCGCCGTGGCACGGCAGACCAGCGCCGTCAAAAATGTGCTTGTCGTTGCGACGGCCCTGGCACTGCCGTTGGCGCCGGCAGCAGTCTGGTTTGCGCGGTTTCCAGAGACGTATGGCGACACCTTCGGCCGTTGGGCGGTGTTTGCCGCTCATCTGCGCTTCCCACTCGACGGCTTGAGCGCCCAGGTCAACTGGAACACGCTTGCGACGCGCGCGTCGATCTTCTGGGGACTGCTCGACCCGTCGTTTCTGTTTTTCGCGGGCGACGGTGCCGGCGCCGCACCGTTGCTCGTTTGTTGCGCCCTGCTGATTCCGTTCGGCGCCTGGGCGTTGTTGACGCGCGTGCATCCGCTGGTTCGCGTTGCCGTGCTTGCGGCGGCCGTTATTCCGCCGATGATTGGTGCGACGTTCGGTCAGCGCGACCTCGCGATGTCGGCACCGATGCTCGCCAGTCTGGCGATCGTCGCTGGTTACGGCATGGAGGCGATTGCCGCACGATCGATGCGCTGGATGATCGTCGCGATCGTGCTGTTCGCATTCTCCACATACCAGTTATTCGCGGCGTAGGATGGTCAGCGGCGATGCGCCGGTGATGTCGACGGGCGTCGCGACCGTGCGCCAACCCGCGGCTGGCGCGGATGCCGTTTCGCGAACCACCAGAGCGCCGCGCTCGAGTGTTTGGGGGTCAGCCGGGCCGCCGTCGAGATACCGGGTGCGCTGCAGCAGGTCTTCCCGCGCCGCCTTGGTGCAGTAAAACCGCCATTTCGCGCTGATGTCGTACAGCCCGGCAGGCAGCACGATCGCCGGCGCATCCCCGCCCGCGGCGAGGAGCACCGACGCGGTTTCTCGAAACGCGGTTGGATCCATGGCGTGTGCCGAACGCAGGCGCTGGCCGGCGAAATAGTCACGAACAAATCCCGTGAACTGCGCACCGCAGCTGATGGTCGCGACCACGATCGCCGCAGCGGCAAGCGGGCGCCGGCGATCCAACGATCGCAGCCCGGCGGCGGCAAGCAAGACGCCAAACGGCAGCAGCGTGACGGCGCGATGAATGGCAAACGGCTCCCCTTTCATCGCCGCAGGCAGCGGTGCCAGCAGCAAGCCTGCAAGCGCGACGAGCGTTTCGATCCGTCGCTCGCCGCGCACCATCGGCACGACGCCCAAGAGCAGCAGCGCGGCCATGCCGACCGGCCACACTCCGATCAGTCCCGTTGACACCATCCGGGATGCGCCGCCGGTCACGAACAAGAACGATGGATCGAAGTACGACCAGTACACAGCGAGCGTATTCTTCAGGGCCTCGCCCACGCCGCCACCCACGGCGATCGCCGACAGGACGGACGGTCGCCCCTCGCCCGCTTGATACTGCCGAATCAGGTTCGCCGGCACCTCGGGATGCCATGCAAGCCACACCAGCGGGCCGAGCGCCGCTGCAAATCCTGCAGCTAGTGGCACAACGAGATCGCGGCGGCGCAGGTGGAAGGCGATGACCGCCGCGCTGATCGCGGCGTAGATGGGCATCATTACCCACGAGGAAACGAACGAGAAACATCCGGCGCCCAGCACGGCGCCGGTGATGACGGCGGTCCTGCGGCGTGGTTTGGCGGTCAGGTGCGATAGCGACAGCAGCCACGCGAGGACGAAGGTTACCGGCAACAGGTAATCGAGCGTCATTCGACTGAGGATGAAATGCGCCGGCGTCATCGTCAGCAACGCGGCCGCGGCGCCGGCCACCCATCGCGAGCCGTACCATCGGTGGGCCAGGAGATAGACCAAGACGATGTTCAACACGGCGGCGATGGCGAATGGTGAGCGAACGCTCCACTCGCTGAGCGGCGCGACCAGCAATGCCGACGCGACGAGGTAGAAACCGACGGGATGATATCGCGTCGCGCCCCAGGGCAGCGTGTAGTGCTCGCCGAGCGGATCTTCGAGACTGATGAACACCGGCAGGCGTTCGCCGTTCAACGTCCGCCCGGTCGTTGCCAGGCTGTACGCCTGGTTTGCGATATGCGCCTCGTCCAGGCTCAGATACGCCGGCGTGTCGCCCAGCCGATGCGTATACAGCAGCGTCGTCGCGACGAGGATGATCGCGGCGGCGATGAGCCGTACCGTCGCGGCGCTCATTGCCTCTCGAAGATCAGGAACGATTCGTCGCCCGAAGGTTCGCGGATGGCGGCGACCTGCCGCCAGCGTGCGTCGGCCCGCAACGCGTCGCAGCCGCTGGCTGCCGGGCACGCCGCGCGCGCTCCAGGCGTCGTCGACTCGGGCAAGTCGGTGAACGTCTGCACCAGCCGTAAACGCTGCTCATTCGGCGCGTAGAAAGACCAGTAGCGATGACCGAATGGTATATGCGCGCTGAGGTAAATCGGCCCCTCGCCCTTGCTGACTTCCGTAACCGCGTCACGCACGTTGCCACCAAACCAGAGAGCGGCCTGCGCCGGGTACCGCTCCAGATAATGGCCATGGAACACCGCGAATTGAACCGCGATAGCCGCAACCGCCGTAGTCGCGGCGATCCGTCCAAGCCGTCCGCCGTCGAGCCACATTGTTACGCCGGCGGTGGCCAGCAGCGCACCGAACGGAATCACGAACATGATGCGGTTCATCTCGACCGCACCCGAGACAAGGCTCGCGAGCGGCGCGGTCACGAAGCCGGCGAGCACCACCCTCGCCCAGGTCTCACGCGATCGGATCGCGCTCCAGATGCCGGCGGGGATGAGAATGGCAAACGCGATCGGAAACAACCCGGCCGTCCGTGTCGAATTGATCAGACTCGAATCACCCGAGATGAACAGGAAGTCGGGACTGAAGAATTGCCAGACCAGAGCCACCCACGTTTGAAGGCCGGCTGGCGTTCCGGGTGCCAGCACCGCAGCCGATGCATCTCCGCGGCTGCCGTACAAACGGTAGGCTTCGATCAATTGCGAATACCGTTCAGGGTGCGTCGCCGTCCACACCGCGAGCGGCGTCAGCACGACCGCCGCGGCGATCGCCATCGGCGCAACGGCCTTGATGCCTTCGCGCCTCGTCGCCAACCACGCGGTCATGGCAAAGTAGATCGGCGCCATGACAACACAGGCGAGATAACTGTAGATGCTGAGCCCAAGAATCACGGCCGTGGCAATCAGCGCGCGACGCGATCCGGATCGCAAATAGACAGCCAAGGCGATCAACCACAGCAGGATGAAGGGAATGGAATAAAACGGGCTGAGCACCAGACGCGAGCGGATCAAGTGAATCGGCGTCATCGCCAGCAGCGCCGCGGCGATCACACCACACCACGGCCTGCCGGACAGCAGCCATCCCGCGACGAACATCAACACGACGTTCAGGATGCCGATCAACACGGTCGGCAACTTCACCCCCGCTTGCGAAAACGGCAGGAACTTCAGGAACGCGGCGGTGAAATAGATCGCCACCGGATCGCGGCCGGCTGGGAATTCGGGCTCGCTGAAGAACACCGGCAGACGGCGGCCCGCGAGGTCCGTGCCGTTTTCAGCGATCGACCGCGCCTGCAGCGAGAACTGCAGTTCGTCATGCATCAAATACGGCGGCGAGCCGGCGAGCCTCGCAGTGTAGAACACCGCCGTGATGACGGTGAGCCCCACCGCGGCCGTGATGGCTGCAGCCGCCCCGCCCTTCGTCACCGTCCGGCCAGGGAGTACTTGTCGAGCAGGCGGTACAAGGCGCGGCGGCTGATGCCAAGCCGTCGCGCCGCCAGCGATTTGTTGCCGCCAGTGGTGTCGAGCGCGTTGCGGACTTCGTCGGCGGTCGGCGGCGGACCTGAGGGTTCCTCTTCGATGATCGGCGCCGCGGCGCGCTCGCTGAGCGATCGCGCCAGATCGCCCTCGGTGAGCAGGTGCCCTTCGCACAGCAGGCACGCGCGCTCGATGACGTTGCGCAACTCGCGGACGTTGCCCGGCCACGGCCAGCGGATCAATCGCTCCTCCGCGGACTCTGTCAACCCGGTGATCTGCTTATTGAATTCCTTGCTGAACCGCTTGACGAAGGCCGCGGTCAGGTACGGAATATCCTCGGCGCGCTCACGCAGCGCCGGCACGGTGATCTCGACGACGTTCAGACGGTAGTAAAGGTCGCTGCGGAAGCGCCCGGCCGCGATCTCGGCGTCTAGCCGGCGATTGGTCGCCGCAATCACGCGCACGTCGACCCGCCGGCTCTCCACCGACCCGACCCGCTGTACTTCGCCGTTTTCGAGCGTGCGCAGCAGCTTGGCCTGCGCGCCTTGCGGCAGCTCGCCTGCCTCGTCGAGGAACACCGTGCCGCCGTTGGCCGCTTCGAATATGCCGGCCTTGTCCGTGTTGGCGCCGGTGAAGGCGCCTCGGACGTGGCCGAACAACTCAGACTCGAACAGGGTTTCGACAACCGCGGAGCAATTCACCGTCGCAAGCTTCTTGCTCTTGCGTGGCCCCAATTCGTGCAGCGCGCGCGCGACCAGCTCCTTGCCAGTGCCGGTCTCGCCGGTGATCAGCACCGTGCGCGCGTGCGGCGCCAGGCGATGAATCACCGTGAACAACTCGCGCATCGCCGGCGATCGCCCGATCATGCCGCAGACTTCGAGACGCGCCGCCAGCGAGGCGTCGCTATCGAGCACGCTATTGCGGTCGAGGAACTGCTGACGCATGGCGCGCATCAGCGAGCGGACGCGCGGCAGATCGAGCGGCTTGGAAAAATATTCGCTCGCGCCAAGTTTGATGGCTTCGACCGCGTCTTCGACGCTGGCCGCCCCGCTCATCAGCGCGATCTGCGAGCTGGTGCCCGTGTTGCGCACGCCACGCAACACTTCGAGGCCATTGACACGCGGCATGTGGAGATCGAGTAGCACGAGGTCCATGTGCCGGCGATTCAGCATTTCGAGCGCCGCGGCGCCGTCGGCGGCTTCGAGGACTTCGAACCCTTCCCGAGCGCCGACCTCCCCCAGCAGCTGGCGGATCTGCGCATCGTCGTCGACCAGGAGGAGCAATGGCCGGGGTTGACTTAATGAGTCTGCACGCATAGGCTTCGCGCGATCGGGCAGTTGACCTGCTCGCGCGTGTTTTTAGTATCGGCTCGGCGAGTGCCTATCTCAAGTGTATAAAGCGCCGTGCTTGAGAGATTTCGGGCATTTGGCCGTCTATTTCATTGTTGACCTCCGGAATCGGGGGCAACAGGGAAAAGAGGAATGGCGCAGGACTCCCCGGCCGCCCTACGCGTGCTGTTCGTCGAGGACTCGGCAGATGATGTCGAGCTGATTCGTCGAGAACTGTCCCGACACGGCTTCCAGATCTCCGACCGGATCACGGAAACCCGTGAGGATTTCGCGGCCGCGATCCGCGAAGGCACCTGGGATGTGGTGCTCAGCGACCATTCGATGGAAGGCTTCAGTTCGACCGAGGCCCTCAACCTTCTGAGGGACTTCGGTTCTGATATTCCTTTCATCATCGTGTCCGGAACCATCGGCGAGGATTCGGCCGTCGACGCGATGCGGTCCGGTGCGCAGGATTACGTGCTCAAGCACAATTTGCGGCGCCTCGGCCCCGCCGTCGAACGCGAACTGCGGGAGGCCGCGAACCGGCGGCTGCAGCGCAGCACGCAAGCTGCCTTGCAGGCCTCGGAACAACGCCTCCGGCACGCGCAGCGCATGGAGGCGGTCGGCCGCCTCGCGGGCGGTATCGCGCACGACTTCAACAATCTGCTCACCGTGATCCTGGGCTTCAGCGAATTTCTGATCGAGCAGCTGCCGCCAGGTGAACCGGCTTACCGCGATGCGAGCGAGATTCGCATGGCCGCGCAGCGAGCGACCCGCCTCACCAGGCAGCTACTGGCGTTCAGCCGCCAGCAGGTGCTCGAGCGGCGCGTCATCGATCTCGTCGAAACGGTCAGCGAGCTCCAGCCGATGGTCGCCCGGCTGATCGGCGAGGACGTGCAATTCACCTTCACCCACGCACCGCCTCCGCAGCTGGTGCTGATCGATCCGGGTCAGTTCGAGCAGATCGTGATGAACCTGGTGATCAACGCTCGTGACGCGATGCCGTCGGGCGGGCGACTGACCGTGAATCTCGACCGGGCCCGGGTTGATGCCGCGCAGGCGGCGGATCTGGAAATCCCCGACGGCGAGTACGTGGTGCTGACCGTGGCGGATACCGGCAACGGCATTGAACCCGCTATCGTCGATCACATCTTCGAGCCGTTCTTCACGACCAAGGATCCGGGGCGAGGCACGGGACTCGGGCTGTCGACGGTCTTCGGAATTGTCCATCAGTGCGGGGGCGCGATCGCCGTCAGCTCGATCGTCAACGCGGGGACGACTTTCCGCCTCTACCTGCCGCTGAGTACAGCGAAGATGGCGGATGCGGCGGTGACTGCGGCACCGGTGGCCGCCTCATTGCGCAGCAGCACCATCCTGCTGGCCGAGGACGAACAGGGCGTCCGATCGTTTCTCGAGATGGCACTGTCGCGAGCCGGTCACCGGGTCATTGCGACGTCGAGCGGCTCCAGTGCGGTCGACGCCGGTCTGAAGAGCCGCGAGCCCATCGATCTATTGATCGCCGACGTCGTCATGCCTGGCATGGCGGGCCCGGAGGTCGCCGACCGATTGCGCCAGAAGCATCCAGGTATGCGGGCGCTGTTCCTGTCGGGGTACGCGACGCATGCCGCGCTGCCCGATCGAGTGACCACGGATCCCGGCGCCTTCCTGCAAAAGCCGTTCACGGTCGAATCACTGCTGTCAAAGGTGCGTGAGCGATTGGCCCGGACGTAAACTGATCATGATGTCAACCGCGTCGCGCACAATCCTGCTGGTCGAGGACAATCCAGACGATGAAGAGTTGACGTTGCGAGCGCTGGCCCGCAACAACATTGGCAACCACGTCGTGGTCGTTCGTGACGGCCAGGAAGCTCTCGACTGGCTCGAGGGCGCCGGGGCGCACGCGTCGCGCGACCCTGATGATGTGCCGGCGTTGATTCTTCTGGACCTCAAGCTGCCGAAGATCGACGGCCTCGAGGTGCTGCGGCGCCTACGCGCGAGCCCGCGCACGGCGATTGTCCCGGTCGTGATCCTGACCTCGTCCAAGGAGGATCGCGACCGTGCCAGCGGGTATCACGGCGGTGCCAATTCGTACGTGCAGAAGCCGGTTGACTTCACGGCGTTCGTGGACGCCGTGCGTCAACTCGGACTGTATTGGCTGGTGCTGAACGAGCCGCCGCCGATCGCGACGAAGTGATCAGCTCTTCTTGAGTTCGTCGATCAACGCCTGCACCGCCTTCGAGTAGGCCTCGTCAGCGGCGGCGTGCGCCTTCATGTAGTCGGCTTCCGACATTTTGTCTTCGCGCCAGTTGCCGTCGAAACGCATGGTCTTGTTGCCGAGGTCGTGGGAGTCCGAGGGACCCTGTTTGGTCTCGGGTTTCCAGCGCAGGCCGTCCGGCCCGAGATCGGTGACGA
>DASPNQ010000237.1:0-14724 GCA_035626435.1 Vicinamibacterales bacterium | reverse complement strand
GTGCATTATCGACCGGTGCATCTCCACAGTTACTATCAGGCACTCGGGTACCGCGCCGGGTCCTGTCCGGTGGCTGAGCACGCCTACGCCGGGTTGCTGTCGCTGCCGATGTGGCATGGCATGACCGATCGGCATCAGGATCGGATCGTCGATGCCATGGCTTCGGCGATCGCCGCCGGGGTGCTGGAGGCGATCTGATATTCTGGCGCGGACATTCCCGATCCGATTGCTGCGGAAAGACCCATCCCCGATGTATCTAGACAAGAATCAGCAGTACTGGTCCGGCCAATACAATGCCCCGAACGTCGAGAGTTTCATCTTTCGGTTCTATGGCCGCATCCTGAAATTCGACTACGGAATCGATGGCAGCAACCACGAGCGGATTCTGGACTTTGGCTGCGGTCAGGGCGGAGCCTTACGCTTTTTCGATCAGCTAGGCTTCAACGTGTTCGGGGTCGACATTGCCGAAGCGGATCTCGAGGTCGCTCGCCAGTTGCTGCCACACCGTCGTGAGCAGTTGATGCGGGTCGATCCGAAACCCGATCCGGAGCTGTCGTTGTTTGGCGGCGGATTCGATATTGTCATCTCGATTCAAACGCTGGATTTTCTCTCGAACTCTGATTTCGAGAAGGCGTTGCGCTGCTTGTACAACAACATGAGGCCCGGAGCGTTCATCTACGCCTCCATGAACGGCTGGTCCAACTACTACCGGCAACACGGCACGGAGGCCGGCGACGGACTGTGGCACATCCGCCTGAAGACGTCGCGTCTCGACTACGACCTCTACCTGAATTTCGTGAAAGACAAGGACGACATGCGTCAGCGGTTTTCCCTGTTTACTCCCATCTATCTCGACTACTACGACTCGTCGTTCCGGGAAGAAGGCAGCGAGTTCCGCTATACGTTTTTCGGCCAGAAGCCGCTCGCGTAGGTGGCCATGACGGTGGCGATCGTGACGGCGCGCGGCGGCAGCAAGCGGATTCCCGGGAAGAACATTCGCGACTTTCTCGGCCGGCCGATGATGGCCTACCCGATCGCGGCCGCTCGCGACAGCGGCCTGTTCGATCACATCATCGTGTCGACCGATGACGACGGGATCGCGGAGGTTGCCAGGCGGCTCGGAGCCGAGGTGCCGTTCAAGCGTCCGGCCGAATTGAGCGACGACGCCGCGACCACGGACGCTGTTCTGCTCCACGCGATTGGTGAATGTCAGGCCCGCTTTGGTCCGACGGCCGCCGCCTGCTGCCTGTATCCGACCAGCCCGTTCCTCACGGCCCGCGAGCTTCGCCGGGGCCTGGACCTGCTGCGCCAGCACGGCGCGACCAGCGCGTTCCCTGTCGTCCGCTACGACTTCCCGTTGGAGCATGCGTTGACGCTCGTCGACGGCGTGCGACCGCGCCCACGCTGGCCCGAATCGATCATGAAGGCGTCGCAGGACTTACCCGAGTACGTGCATGACGCCGGCATGTTCTACTGGTGTGACGTCGCCAAGTTCGTGCAGACGCCGCAGCTGTTTGGCGACGATGCGGTCGCCTTCGTCGTTGACGCCGATCGCTGTCAGGACATCAATACCGAGGAGGATTGGCGAAGGGCGGAAATGAAATACCGACTCCTTGCCGCAGCCGAGTGAGTGCGGCCCACGTCGTGATTCGCGCTGACGGCGGCTCCCGATTGGGGATCGGACACCTGCGGCGCTGTGCGGTACTCGCGGGCACCTTGCAGAAGGACGGCTACGTCGTCGAGTTCGTACGGCGCAGGGATGATGATGACCCGAACCCGCCCGCGGTCGAAGGGTTCCCGACGCGGTGGATTGCGGCTGCCGAAACCGACGGAGTCTGTTCACAGCACGCCGACGCGGCTGCGACGATCGCCGCCGTGGGACGCGCTTCCGGACGGCGGTGTTGGGCCGTTGTCGACCACTATCAGCTCGACTCGTTGTGGGAGGCTGACCTGCGCGCGGCGGGCTATGCCGTGATCGCCATCGACGACTTTCGGCATCGACCGCACGCGTCCGATATTCTCGTCAGCGATTGTCCGATTCCATTTCGCCACGATCCATTAACAGCGCAGCCGCCGCGACAGCTCGTCGGCTTCGCATTCGCGTTAATCGAGCCGGCATTCGCGTTCGCTGGCCCGACGGAACCGCCGGCGGCGGCGCGGATTTTAGTGACGTATGGCGGCAGCGATCCTGGCGGCCAGACTTTGCGAGCGAGTGCGGCGCTTCAGAGGTTGCGTCGGATCCGCGACGATATCGGTGCAGTCGATCTCGTGATTGGCCCTGCCAACCGGCTTCGGGCAGAAATCGAGGACGGCGCCGCGCAGGCCGGCTTTACGACACATGTGGCGCCGACCACGCTGGCGCCCTTGATGAGGTCCGCTGACGTGGTGATGACGGCGGGCGGCAACACGATGGCGGAAGCCTTGTCGCTGCGCAAAGCCTGCCTGGTCACGGTGACCGCCGACAATCAAAGACTGATAGTGGATGCGCTCGTCGCCCGCGATCAAGTCGTCGAGGCGGCTCCCGACATGCAAGCGATGACCGCCACGCTGGCCACGCTTCTCGACAGCCGGGTGTCTCGGTCACGCTGGTTGCAAACAACGCCGTGTGTCGATCATCTCGGCGCACAGCGTATCGCCGGCGTCATGCGCGAACTCGAGGCCTCGTGAAGCCGCTCGCCATTGCCGGACGCGCCCTTGACGGAACCCGGCCGCCGTTTCTGATTGCCGAAATGTCCGGCAATCACAATCAATCCCTGGCAGCGGCGCTGCAGATCGTTGACGCGGCGGCGGCGAGCGGCGCCGACGCCATCAAGCTGCAGACCTACACGCCACAGACGTTGACCATCGATAGCACCAGGCCCGAATTCTTCATCGACGATCCGGGCGGGCCCTGGCATGGGCGGCGGCTATGGGAACTGTATGCGGAAGCGCACACGCCGCTGGAATGGCATGAGCCTATCTTCCAGGCGGCCCGTCGTGCCGGCCTCGCGTGCCTCAGCTCTGCGTTCGACCTGTCATCGCTCGACCTGCTGGTGCGACTGCGCGTCGATGCGTTGAAAATCGCGTCGTTCGAACTCGTGCATCTGCCGCTGGTGGATGCTGCCGCCGCCTCGGGGCTGCCGCTGATCTTGTCGACCGGCATGGCAACGCTGAGCGAGATCGATGATGCGGTCAGCGTGATGCGCGCGCACCCCGACTGCCGGTTTGCGCTCCTCAAATGCACCAGCGCCTATCCCGCGACGGAACGGGAGGCCAACCTGTTGACGATGGAGGATTTGCGCCGGCGCTACGACTGCCCGGTCGGGCTGTCGGATCATACGATCGCACCGCATGTCGCCTATGCCGCGACAGCGCTGGGCGCGGTGGCGATCGAGAAGCACCTCACGCTGCTTCGAGCGGCGGGCGGGCCGGATTCGACGTTTTCTCTGGAACCTGCCGAGTTTGCGGCGATGTCGGACGGTGTGAGGCGCGTCTGGGCCGCACTTGGCACCGTCACCTACGGTGCGTTGCCGTCGGAAGCCGCGTCGTTGCGCGAGCGGCCATCGATCTATGTGGTGAAGGCGATGAAGAGGGGCGAGGTATTTCGATCCGATTGCCTGCGCGTCATTCGGCCGGCCGCCGGCCTGCCGCCGAAAGCGTGGCCGACGGTCATAGGCAAGGCGGCGCGCGCTGACATCGACGCCGGAACGCCTCTCAGTTGGGATTTGGTGGAGATCGAGCTATGAGACTTTCGTCACACAACGAATGGGATCCGCTGCGCGCCGTCGTCGTCGGAACGGTCGAGGGCTTTGTGCCGGGTCTCGAGTATGCGCGGCCGACCGACCAGGCCGCGGCGCGGGCCATCGCCCGGCAGGCCTACCCGCAGTGGTACCTGGACGAAGTGGCCGAAGATCTCGAAGGACTGTGTGCATTGCTGAAGGCGGCCGGCGCCACCATTCTGCGTCCGCGGTGGACGGAGGCGAGCGCCCACCTGTCGACGCCCAACTGGTCGGCCGATGGCTTCGATATCTATAACGTCCGCGACCTGCATATCGTGTTCGGCAACACGCTGGTCAGAAGCGCACCATCATCGCGCTTCCGTCTGCTGGAGGCCTACGCATTTCAGGATCTCTTCTACGCGCATTTCTTCGAGGAGGGTTTTCGCTGGTTGAGCGCTCCCATTCCTCGCCTTCGTGGCGAATACCTTCACGAGATTCAGCGTCCCGTAACCCCATTGGAGCATCACGAGGACACGCTTCATCGTTCGCTCAGTCAGGGTCTCGGCGAAACGTTCCATTACCTCGACGAGGACGAGGTAATTTTCGATGCGGCAAACATCATGCGCCTGGGTAGCGACGTGCTGTTCCTCGTGTCGAGCACGGGCAACCGCAAGGGCGTCCGCTGGCTGCGTGAGGCGCTGGGCCCCGAGTACCGGGTGCATGAGACGCATACATACAGGTCGTCGCACCTGGATTCGACGATCCTGCCGCTCAACGAGGGTGTCGTGCTCCTGAATGGCGCTCGCGTCAATGACGAGACCTGCCCGGAACCGCTGAAAACGTGGGATCGCATCTATTTCACCGACATGGCTCCCGTGCCCGAAGCGGAGATTGCATTCCACCGCGACGTCCGACTGCCGGCGTATGCGCAACTGAAAGAGCTCGGCGTCGAATCGCCACTAGGCCATATGAGCTCACCATGGGCGGGACTGAATGTGCTATCGGTCGATCCCACGACCGTGTTCGTGCATGATCGCCAGGTCGCGTTGATCCGGCGGCTCGAGGCGGCAGGCTTCACAGTGGTGCCGGTCCAGATGCGCCATTGCTACACGATGCTGGGTGGCCTTCACTGCACGACGCTGGACGTCATCCGCGAGGCGTGACACCTGCAGCCAGCGTGAAACCGCGGACGTATCGCGTGATGCTCGTCGGCCTGGGCCGGATTGGGTTGTTGTACGACCTGGACCTGCCGAGCCACTATTGCTACACCCATGCACGGGCGTTTTCCGGACACCCGCGGTTCCAGTTGGTCGCCGGTGTCGATCCGGATGCGGACCGGCGCGGTCTGTTCGAGTCCCGCTATCAGCGCAAGTCGTACGCGAGCACGGCCGAGGCGTTGGCTGAGCATGCGCCGGACGTGGCTGTGATCGCGGTCGCGACCGACGACCACTCGGCGGCGACCGTGGCGGCGCTCGAGGGGCTTTCGGTCGTCGCCGTGCTGTGCGAAAAGCCGCTGGCGTATCGCCCTGATGACGCGCGCCGCATTGCTGCGGCCTGTGCGGATCGTGGAGCGCGGCTGTTCGTGAATTACGTGCGTCGATCGGACCCGAGCGTCATCGACATCCGGCGGCGCCTCGACAGCGGCGAAATCAGAGGTCCGTTCAAGGGCATTTGCTGGTACGCGAAGGGTTTCTTGCACAATGGGTCGCACTTCGTGAACCTGCTCGCGTTCTGGCTTGGACCCGCAGAGAAGGCGCAGTTGATTGAAAAACATGACCGGGCTGCCGGGTGGGACGCCGACGTCGACGCGCGGATCATATTCCGCAGCGGCGTCGTCCAATTCATGTCGGTCCCTGACACGCTTGCTCACTACGGCGTCGAGTTGATTGCGGCGAGCGGCCGGATCCGCTACGACGGCGACCGCATTTACTGGACCCCCGCGTCAGGACCCGCGGCAGCCGACCAAGTGCTGTCGCAGGTCACTGAGGCACTTCCGGACAGCATGCCGCAGTACCAGTGGCACGTCGCCGATCAGCTGGCCGCCGCACTCGACGGTGCGCCGGCCAACATCTGTGATGCACGTGAAGCGCTGGAAACACTCGACTCTATGCACGCCGTTATCCAGCAGGTGATCTCATGACCGAGCGACTCGCGATTCTCGGGGGCCCGAAGGCCATTACCGAGCCGTTGACCCGTTACAACGCAATCGGCGCCGAGGAAGTCGACGCGGCGAAGGCCGTCGTCGAGACCGGCCTGCTGTCCAAGTTCATCGGCTGCTGGGAGCCGGATTTTTTCGGCGGGCCGGAGGTGCGGGCGTTCGAGCGCCAGTGCGCCGAGTACTTCGGCGTTCGCCATGCCGTCACGGTCAATTCACTGACATCGGGATTGATCGCCGCGGTCGGCGCCGCCGGCATCGAGCCCGGTGATGAAGTCATCGTCACGCCATGGACGATGTGTGCCAGCGCCACCGCGATCCTGCATTGGAATGCCATCCCCGTATTTGCCGATATCGAGCTCGAGACGTTTTGTCTTGACCCGGCAGCCGTCGAAGCGAACATCACGCCTCATACGAAAGCCATTGTCGCCGTCGACATTTTCGGACACCCGGCGGACGCCGACGCGTTGATGGCAATTGCGCGCCGGCATGGACTGCGGGTCATCACCGACACGGCGCAGGCGCCCGGTGCACGCTACAAGGGGCGCTATGCCGGCACCTGCAGCGATATCGGCGGCTACAGCCTCAACTACCACAAGCACATCCACACCGGCGAAGGCGGCATCATGGTCACCGACGACGATGAGCTCGCGATTCGCATGCAATTGATCCGCAATCATGCCGAGGCGGTCGTCGGCGACATGAATCGTCCCGACCTCAGCAACATGATCGGCCACAATTTCAGACTCGGCGAAATCGAAAGTGCGATCGGCGCCCGTCAGCTCCGCAAGCTCGATGACCGTGTTGCCGATCGCCAGCGTGTCGCAAGGCGGTTGTCGCAGGCGCTCCAGCGCCTCGAAGGCGTGCGCGTCCCGGTGATCAAGGCCGATTGCACCCACGTCTTCTATGTCTATCCGATTGTGATCGATCCCGACGCGGTTGGCGTGTCGCGGGAGACGCTGGTGGCGGCGCTCGAGTCGGAGGGGATCGTCGGCATCTCGGGTGGCTACGTAAACGTTCACCTCCTGCCGATGTATCAGCGGAAGATGGCGTATGGTTCGCGTGGATTCCCGTGGAGCTCAGACATCTGTCGTCGCGACGTGAGCTATGCGAAGGGAATCTGTCCCGTCGCTGAGGACCTGCACGCGCGCACCTTCATCAGCTTTGAAATCTGCATGCACGCGCTGCCAGACGAGGAGCTTGATTTAGTCATCCATGCCTTCGAGAAGGTCTGGTTGCAGCGCGATGCACTTCGCGGCGCACAAGTCGCGGCCACTTAGACCGGCTCGCGTAGTTGAAATTGGTAATGGTTTCCCGCCAGCTTCGCTTCGACCTCGACCAACCGGGTGTCGGGCAGCGGGTCCCAGTACCGTCCGGCTTCCGGCGGCTGCGCGACGGCGGCGGCCGCAGTGAGGGTGCCATCTTGCAGCTGTCGCAGGACACGCGCCGCCAGCTCACATCCCTTGAGGTACACGGTCGTCCTCAGAGAGGTGTACGTGCAAAACGGAGCGAACTGGTATGTTTCGGAGGCGATGATCGGACCGGTGTCATAGCCTTCGTCCATGAAATGTGCCGTATTGCCGACAGGATCGTCGTTGAGAATTGCCCATTCCACACACGAGCAGCCGCGGTACTGGGGCAACACTCCGGGGTGAACGTTGATGATTCCAGCGGGCACGCTCGACAACACCCGGCTGGAGATGCGGCGGGGCGTTCCAGCGTTGAGCAGGTACTGCAGACCAAGCTCCGCGATCAAGTCGATCGTGTCTTCGCCATTGTGGCTGTCGACAAAGTAGAAAGGCACGCGGTGGCGGCCGAATCGGTAGACGTCCGCGGCCTGCCCTTCCAGCGACCGCAGCGCTCCGTCGGTACGTTGGGCGATAATCCGTTGATCGCGTTCCGAGAGTTGCTTGCGGTCGCAGATCACCGCCAGGCCGGTCACCCCATACTGCAATGCGTAGAACAAGAAATGCGGCAGCAGCGGATCCTGAATCGTCGACAACAGACCGACGTTGACCGCATCGCGTGTCCCGGTTGACGGCATTGCTGACGCTTATTCTACGACGGTGACCTCCAGCTTCCTGCCGCAATCGGTGCCGCGGTCGCGCGCCGGTGTCCTGCTCGTTGCGCATGATGCCGGCGGCGCGGAGCTGGTGACGAGTCTGGCGAGGCGCGAGGGGTTGAGTGGTGAAGTGTGCGCAAGCGGCCCGGCTCGCGAGATTTGTGCGCGCAAGCTGCCGGCGTGGCCGGCGTCGTCGCTCGATGCCGGAGTGGCGCGCTGCGAATGGGTGCTGACCGGCACCAGTTGGTCGTCGGATCACGAGTGGCGCGCCATCGCGGCGGCGCGCGCCATGGCAAAACCATCGGTCGCGTTTCTCGACCACTGGGTGTGTTATCGAGAACGGTTCGTGCGTGGCGAGGTCGTTGAGTTGCCCGACGAACTCTGGGTGGCGGACGAGTGGGCGCTCGACAAGGCGACACGCGAGTTTCCCGCGGCCAGGATCGCGCTGGTCGGCAACCCGTACCTGGCCGATCAGGCAGAGGCCCTGGAGCGGCTGCCGCGCAGACGCCGACCCGACGATCCCACCGTGCTGTTCCTTGGCGAGCCGATCAGCGACCAGGCGGTCCAGTGGCACGGTAATTCGCAGCATTACGGCTACACCGAACATGAGGCGCTCGAATTCTTCTTCGAGGCACGCGCGTCGCTGGGCCTCGGACAGCACCGTGTGTTGCTGAGGCGCCATCCCTCGGAGGCAGTCGACAAATACGCCTGGGCGTTTTGCCGCTATCGCGGGGTGCTCGAGCCGGCCGGCACGCGAACCCTACTCGAGGAAATCAACGACGCCACGGTCGTCGCCGGTTGCGAATCGATGGCCCTGGTCACCGCCGTGATCGCGCGACGGCGCGTGCTGTGCTGCATCCCGCCCGGCGGTCCACCGTGCTCGCTGCCACACAGCGAGATCGAGATGATTCGCGAGCTGGTGAGCAGGCGATGAAGTGCCTGAGACGGCTTGGTGGCGGCACCGGCCGTGAACGTGTCAGCCGGATCCCTCCAGCCGATCGGTGTTGCGTGCCTGCCATGAATGAGGCGGTCCACCTGTCGTGAAGCGCATTCTGCTGGTGTTGCCCGATGAAAGCATCAAGCGGCTGTTGTGGAACGATCCGCGCGTGGTCGTTCTCGATGAATGCGGCTGGTGGATCGCCGATTGGATCGGCGAGAGCCGTCGCCTGGTCGAGACGTTTTCATTCACGGTCGACTGGACGATGCCGACCGACATTGCCGCCACCATCGGCCGCCTGAAGAGATGGAACCCCATCTGGTCGCGATGGGTCGCGGATGCGGATCAGTACGAGCTGCTTTACCGCGACAGCCTGTTCTATGTGCGCCACCTGCAGTCCGGCATGCGTCAACTGGGCATCACACGCGTGTTGATGGTCACAGGTATTTCGCACCACGTGATGACGTCGCTGATCGAACTGGCGGCGGCCGAGCTCGGCATCGAGCAGGCCTTTTTGTATTTCAATCTGATCAGCGGCAGGCTGCAACCGTTCTTCCAGCTGTGCGGGGTTCAGGACCGCACCGCATCCCGGGCCGTCGTGTCCGACTACGATGCCAGCGAGGACATCGCGAGGTTCAAGCACCGCAGCGCGCGCCGTAAACGACCGAAACTGCCGTACTTCATCGGCCGCCAATCGGAGTGGTATCTCTATGGCGTGCTGAACGCGGCGTACGTGCGGATGCGTCAGACGGCGGCGCGAGTCAAGCGCGGGCCGTCGGTTGGCGATGCGCGGTTTCACGATCACTTCGCGGCGCTGCGACTCACCGACTACTGGCGCATTCTGCGTCAGCAGCGCGAGGCGCTTCACTACCTCGACGCGCAAACCCAGGGGCGGCGCGTCGAGGATTACTGCCGCCCGAACGCCGGCCGCGCGCTGATGATTGCCGCTCACTACCAGCCCGAAGCGACGTCGTTTCCGGAAGGCGGCGATCTGTGGAACCACGTCGATATCGTGATTCGGCTCCGGCAGATGGGATGGTCGGGACCGATCCTGTACCGTGAACATTTTGCGTCGCGCTATTACCAGCTGCCGCGGGTTCATCAGACGCTGATTGGCATCGCGCGATCGAAGTCGTATTATCAGCAGCTGCTGGCCCTCGGCTGCGTGCTGGTCGAGTACCAACAGCCACTCACTGCGAAAGCGGCGCTCGCAGACGCCATCATCCCGGTGACCATTTCGGGCACGATCGCGGTCGAGCGCGCGCTCGAGGGCCTGCCGACGATCGTCTCAGGTTATCCCTGGTACCAAGGAATGCCGGGAATCCGGAGCATGGCAACGGCGCCAGCCGACTCGCCGCTGGCGTCGATCGGCCATGCGCCGGACGCCGCTCTGGCAGCCGATGCCGCTGTGTTCCTCAACCAGCAACTGTCGAAGGTGACGATCCTCAACGCGCCGGGGCTGGGGACGGCGCAGCCGCTGAGCGACAACGAATCTGAGGCGGCCTTTCGAGCGGAGTTTTCCCTTTTCACGCAGTTCCTGATCGAGGCCGGACCGGTGGTGAGTCAACGGCGCGAATCGCTGAGCGCCCAGAGCCGAGGTGTAGAGTGAGCAGTGGCATGATTACCGCCATCAAGAAACCTGTGCGTGTGGCACGGCGCTGGATTCTGGCCGCGTCGTGCCATCTCACCGGTCATCAACATGCGCTGTTGCCGTACTTGTGGTCGGTCGTCCACAAACGGCAGCGCGACGCGCGATTCTCCGAGAGCGGCTTCGGCAAGTTCCAGTTGATGGCCGAGGATCAGTGGCGTGCCCTGGCGGCGGAGGTCGATCGCCAGATAACGATCGCGGGGAAGATTCTCGACTACAACACCGATTGGTCGGTCAACCGGCGCGTATCCCTCGACTGCTCGCAACAGCCGCTCGCCGCGATGCTGGCCGAGGTGCAGAACGGCGAGTCGTTTCGGCGCGAGATCGACCGGATCTGCGGCGGCAGGAACTGGCGCGTCACCGACGTGCAAATATGGCGGAACTATCCTGAGGAGTACAACGACCCCGGCAAGGAGGTCAACTCGACCTTTTATCATGTCGACAACGGCGGAGACTTGCGGCATCGGCTGGTGCTGAACGTCTTTTGCTACCTGACGCCAGTCGCTCCGGTGAACGGCCCGTTCACCTTCTACACTCGTGACGAATCGCGGCGGATCAATCGACGGTTTATCGGTGAAATCTACCGGCGCGGGAATCTGCGCACGCACGCGCTGGTCAGAGAAATCGAGAATTTCCTCCCGCCGCACCAACTGATGCTGCAGCCGGGGGAGGCCGCCATCATCGACAATCAGGTCTGCCTGCACCGCGCCGGCTATTGCACCGAGGGGCACCGCGACATCCTCCAATTCCTGATTCACCCGGTCCGTTGAGTGCCCGCGAATCGCGCACTGCCGCGCTCACACAGGGCAAGTTCGGGCCGCGCCCCGCTGGAGGCTGCGAGTAGAATGACACCATCGATGGAATGGAGGAGTCATGCGGGACGTGCTTCGCGGCAATTTCAAGGCTGAGCAACCGGTCACGGTGGAGGACGATAAGCCGACGCTGGAGTCGCGGTTCGAGCGCGAGGCGCTGAAGCGTCTAGGCGGCAGCATCGCGTTCGTGTCGAAGAAGAAATTCCTGTTCACGGGGGGCGAGGAGCCATCACCCGTGAAACCCCCGAAGAATGACTGACTCAGCAGGCGGCCTCGGCCGGGCCATCGCGGCCACTCTCGAAGGGGTCACCCTTCATAAGGTTCGCGAAGCCGGGTTCAGGAATGCCGAATTGAATGCGGCGCAGATTCGCAGCGGGCGCAATATTCTCGAACTGCGGGCATCGCCGCTGGCCGACGGGGAAGCCGCACTGGTCATCGGCGCAGGCCCGTCGCTGCATCGGCATGACGTCGCCGCGGTGTTGAAGGCGATTCCGTCACGGGTCACGCTGATCGCGACCGAGTCGGCCATGGCCTACTGTTTTCGAAATGACATCGTTCCCGATCTCGTGGTCACCCTCGATCCACACGCTGAACGGATTGTCCGCTGGTTCGGCGACCCCTCGCTGACCGCGGAACGGCTTGCGCAAGACGACTATTTCGCCCGGCAGGACATGGATCCGGCCTTCGCGCAGAACCAACTGCGGTTCAACGGCGAGCTGCTGGCGATGGTCAATCGGCACGGCCCCTCGGTTCGCGCCGCCGTCGCGAGCAGCGCGTCTCCGGCGGTCGCCAAGCGCGTCGCGGAATCCGGCATGACCGCCTACTGGTGGAACCCGTTCTACGACGACTATGATCTCCCGGACAGCCTGACCCGGAAGATTCACGACATGAATGGCCTGCCCTGTCTGAACGCCGGCGGCAACGTCGGCTCGGCGGCGTGGGTGATCGCGCATGCCGTGCTCGGCAAACGCCACGTGGCGCTCGCCGGCATCGACTTTGGCTATTATCCCGACACTCCGTACGAGCGCACCCAGTACTACTACGAGCTGATCGAGCTCGTCGGGCGCGACCGGCTCGACGAGGTATTCGTGCGCATTCCGAATCCCCATCTCGGGATCGAGTTCTACACCGATCCCGCCTACCTCTGGTATCGCGACGCGTTTCTCCAGATGGCGGCGGAAGCCGATTGCCGGACCTACAACTGCAGCGGCGGCGGCATCCTGTTCGGCGACTCGATCATCCATGAGTCGCTGGAGGCGTTTTTGACGCGCTATTCGAATTAAGAGGAAGGCGGATCGACATGGCCAAAGTCCTGTTCATCAATCCCATCGTTCGCGAAGAGGACGTCGCGCGACACGTGCCCTACGGCATCGCGCTGCTCGCGGCCATCGCCATGCGTGACGGCCACCAGGTGCAGGTCTATGACCTCAATGCCTGGCGGCTCGGCGACGACGTGCTGCAACAGGTGCTGCAGGCGGATCGATGGGATGTCGTCGCACTGGGCGGCATCTCGACGACGTATGGCTGCGTCAAGAAGATCTGCACGATGGCCAAGGTGATCGCGCCCGACGCGCTGGTCATCGTCGGCGGCGGTCTGCTCACGGCGATGCCGCGCGACATCATGACGCTGATTCCGGAAATCGACATCGGCGTGGTGGGGGAGGCGTTCCTGACCTTCCCTGAGCTGCTCGCCCGCCTCGATGCCGGCGCTCTCGAGCCGTCGGCAATCAAAGGCATCGCGTATCGCGACGGCTCCCGGATCGTCATGACCGCCGCCCGTGAACTGATCGACAATCTCGACAGCTTGCCGTTCCCGGCGTGGGACCTATTCCCGCTCGAGGAAGTCTACTTCGGCGACAACAGTCAGGCGTTGTTTTCCGAGGAAGGCATGCTCGCCCGCCGGCGATTGGACATCAATTCTTCGTACGGGTGCTCGCTCGTCTGCAAGTTCTGCTTCCATCTTGGCATCGCGGGTGACATGAAATATGTCGACCGCCCGGATGGCACCACCGACGTGCTGTTCGACGCACCGGGGACCTATACCAGAAGCATCCGCTATCACTCGCCGGCGTACACCGTCCGGCTCGCCAAGTTCGCGTTCGAGAAATACCACATCGACTTCCTGGGTTTCCTGGACGAAAACCTGATGACGATGAACACGTTCTCCAGGAATACCTGGTTGAACGAGATTTGCCGGCTGTGGATTGCCGAGGGGCTGCAGCCGACCTGTGTTCGAGACGGCGTGCCGCACGATGAAAACTGCCGCGGCGTGCACTGGAGCGGCACCAGCCACGCAACGCTGTGTAACCCCGCAATTCTCAAGACCATGCGCAATGCGGGTTGCTCGCATCTGGTCTATGGCTATGAGTCGTTCTCCAAGCAGGTCATGAAGCGGCTCGGCAAGGGCGCGACGCCGGAGACCAACATCCAGTCGTTTTTCTGGACGCTGGAGGCCGGCATTCGTCCGATTCCGAACCAGATCATAGGGTTCCCGACCGAGGATTTCGAGTCGCTGCGCGACGACATGAAGGCGTGGGAACGGCTCGGGATCGTCGTCAAGCCGTTCTTCGCCACGCCGTACCCGGGTTCCGAGTGGTATCACGTGTACAAGGACTGGATCCTCGAGCAATACGACGGCGACCTCGACCGCTTCCTGCTCGACCTGGGTGATGCGACGCGCGTCACCGCCCGCATCTGCCATAACTTCGATGCGGTCGAGCTCTATGGATTGCGCGAGCTGATGGTCAATTTCGACTACAAGCGGATCGCCGAGTACGAAGCCAAATGGCGGTTGATCCATCCCGACCAGGATGCGCTCGCACTGGCCAAGGCCGCCGAAGAGCGTCGCCGACCGGCCACCGACCCGCAGACCATCCGCATCGTGCCGACGGGCACGGGCGCCGGCCTTCGCGGCACTGATGCCAGACCGGCATAACCGCCAGGTCCTGGCGGTGATTGCGGCGCGTGGCGGCTCCCGCGCGCTCCCTGGCAAGAACCTCGCGACGCTCGCCGGCAAACCGTTGATCGCCTGGACGATTGAAGCGGCGATGGGTTCGAGGGTCGTCTCTCGAACGGTGGTGACGACCGACGACCCGTCGATTGCCGAGGCAGCAGCGGCACGGGGCGCGGAGGTGCCGTTCCTGCGCCCGGCGCATCTGGCCGGCGATGAAACGCCCGGCACCGACGCCATTCTGCACGCGGTGGAGTGGCTGGTCGAACATCACGGCTACCGCCCGGATATCGTCGTCAATCTGCAGCCGACGTCGCCGCTGCGCACGGCGGCGGACATCGATGCCGCGATCCAACTGATGGACGAGCGTGATGCTGACAGCGTCGTCAGTGTCGCACCCGCCGAACCGCACCCGTACTGGGCGAAGCGCATCGACGAACGCGGCTGGATGACGAATCTGAT